>SYMW01000153.1 GCA_005805305.1 Verrucomicrobiales bacterium | reverse complement strand
TTCATAGGTCCTTTGACCTGCCCTCATTCCGACAGATCCCCTCTCAGCCTACCTGCCATCTACAATGCCTTCACCACTATTCCAAGGGATTTGGACTTGCTCGCCTTTTTCCCCTCCAGGGGTCGGTTTACTGAGGTCTGATGTTCCATGGCGTGGTTAGAATCCACGAATTGGACGCAGTCCTTCGAATTGAGCCTGCCCCTATTCCCTAACCCGGCTCACTCGGTCGATGCGCGAGTCGACCTTCGGGACAATGGCCCACGCCGCGTCGGATCGCCTCCTGGCGCAAGCGGGGCTCAAACTCATCAATGGATTTGAAGCTCGGCACGCACGTCGTGGATTCCCAGTCCCGGACTGGATGGCCCCGGCAAGATCGGGAGACTACGGATTCACCAAAGCTTCCAACGCGGCCTTCACCTGTCCTTGTTTCGCGGTCCAGTCAATTAATCGCTTCCGATGCTCCTCCAATACCGCCGCGGGCACTTTCTCAATGAACGATGGGCTCGCAAGTTTTTGGTTCACCTTTTCCATTTCCGCTTCGATCTTGCCAAGCTCCTTGGAAAGCCGGGCTGTTTCCCCTTCGATATCTATCAAGCCGTCCAAGGGGAGGAATAGTTCTCCCATCGGCGACGCCGCCACCGGGGTTCCTTTGGGCGCATCATACCCTGGCAGCACATCCACCAACTCGGCGTTCAATAGAAGCTTGAGCACATTGGAATCGTGCGGTGTAATCTCTCCCGAAGGCTTGAACACATAACGAACTTTTTTCCCGCTGGGAATATGAGCGTGACGCCGCAAGTTCCGCCCGGCGGTCACGAACTCGCATCGAAGGTCGACCAACTGCTCGTCGCTCTCGTCCAACCCATAAAACTCCCGAAACTCGGTCCCCAAACGCTTCGGCCACCGCGCCGTCATGATGGACGCCCCCCCCTGATCCGCCGGGAGCTCCTGATTGTATTCCAAACTGTTCCAGAGTTCTTCCGTGATGAAAGGAAGATACGGATGGAACAACCTGAGGACATTGGACAAAATGAAATCGATCACCGCGAGGGTGTTCGCTTTTCGCTGATCGTCCGCTCCCTGAAACACCGCCTTGGTCGCCTCGACATACCAGTCGCAGTACTCGCTCCAGAAAAAACGGTAGAGCACTTGGGCGCCTTCATTGAAGCGATATCCTTCCAGCGCCTCGCTCATCTCAACAATCGCCCGGTCGAGCTTCAGCAAAATCCATTTGTCATCGGGCGTCAGCAATTCAGGCGCGATTTCCCCCTCCGTCTGGCCTCCTTGCAATTGCCGAAAACGCGAGGCATTCCATAACTTGTTGCAGAAATTCCGGCCCAACTCGACCTGCTGCTCGTCAAACAAGACATCTTGCCCGAGAGGCGCAGCGCGAATGACTCCAAATCGGAGCGCATCAGCCCCGTAGAGGGCGATCAAATCCAGCGGATCCGGCGAATTCCCCAGGCTTTTTGACATTTTCCGACCCTGCTTGTCCCGGATAATTCCGGTGAAGTAAACGTTTAAGAACGGCATCTCCCCCATGTACTCAAAACCCGCCATGATCATCCGAGCCACCCAGAAAAAGAGAATGTCAGGTCCCGTCACGAGGTCAGTGGTCGGATAAAACCGCTTCAACGTGTCGGTGTTGTCCGGCCATCCCATGGTCGCGAACGGCCATAGCCACGCGCTGAACCAAGTATCCAACACGTCGGGATCCTGGGTCCAACAGGCCGCGTCCGCAGGCGCTTCGAGGCCGCAATGAACCTCCCGGGTCTGGTTGTGATACCACACCGGAATCCGATGTCCCCACCACAATTGCCTTGAAATGCACCAGTCCTGCAAATTCCCCATCCAGTGGCCGTAAACCTTCGCCCATCTCTCCGGGTGAAACTTCAAGGCTCCCGACTCGACGGCGGAGCGCGACTTGTCCTGGCTGGGATAACGCAAAAACCATTGCTCGGACAAACGCGGTTCCACGGGCACGTCGGCGCGCTCGCTGAATCCCACATTATTCTGGTAAGGCTCCTCCTTTTCGAGTTGCCCGAGATCCTTGAGGCGCTCCGCCGCGAGTTTCCGGGCCTTCACGCGATCCAAACCTTCCCAGGCGCTTCCCGCCAACGCGTTCATGGACCCATCGGGATTCATGACATCCAGAACTTCCAGCTTATGCCGAAGCCCAATCTCGAAATCCGCCTTGTCGTGCGCCGGGGTCACTTTCAAAACTCCCGTGCCAAATTGAAAGTCGACGTGCCCATCCCCAATAATCGGGATCCGCCGGCGTTCGGCCGGCAAATCCTCCGGAAAAGGACGAATGACATGCGATCCTATCAAGGAGGCGTAGCGCTCATCGTTTGGATTGACAGCCACCGCCGTGTCGCCCGGGATGGTCTCCGGGCGCGTGGTCGCGATGGTGAGGAAGGTGCCGGGACGCTCCTCGACCTCCACCTTGAAATAATACAGCAAGCCGCTCTGCTGTTTCATGACCACTTCCTCGTCCGAAAGCGCGGTCAAGGAGACAGGGCACCAATTCACCATCCGCTTTCCACGGTAAATCAGGCCTTTTTGGTGCAGGTCCACGAACACCCTCTGCACGCACCGCGCATAAGCCGGGTCCATCGTGAAACGTTCACGCGACCAATCGCACGAGCACCCCAATTTCTTGAGTTGCTGAATAATGATGCCCCCGTGCTTTTCCTTCCATTCCCACACTTTTTCCAAAAACCGATCGCGGCCCAAATCGTTCCTGTGCCGGATCAGGCCCTGTTTCTTCAGCGTTTTTTCGACCACGGTCTGGGTCGCGATCCCCGCGTGATCGGTCCCGGGGAGCCACAGCACCTCCTTGCCATCCATCCTGGCCTTTCGAGCGAGAATATCTTGAATGGTATTGTTCAAGACATGCCCCAGCGTCAGCACACCCGTCACATTCGGCGGAGGGATGACTATCGAATAGGCGGGTTTCGGCGAATCGGCTTTCGCGGAGAAAAGCCCGCTCTCAAGCCATTGCGCATACCACTTCGACTCCACTGTGGACGGTTCGTACGCTTTGGTAATATCCGGCATATAATTGGTCTGTGACTCCAAATCCCGCTGAATGCGGCTCTACTTTTGGAGCAAGGCGCACTCCAGGCTATCGACCAACGCTTGCAGACTCGCCTCGATGATGTTGCTGCTCACGCCGACAGTGCTCCATTCCTGCCGGCCGTTGGTGGATTCTATCAGAACCCGTGTCTTGGCTTCGGTCCCATCCAAAGTCTGCTCGCCGGAGTCCCCAACCTCCGGGCGGCTGCCCTCGACTCTTCGGCCCCCTGAAAGCGCGGACATCGATTCGTCATCCAGGATGCGCACTTTGTAGTCGATGAGCTTGACGGATTTAAGCGGCTTGAAAAATCGAATCAAGGCCTTCCTCAGGGCTTTATCGAGGGCGTTCACAGGACCATCGCCGCGCTCCACCGTGAGCTCTCTCTTTCCCCCGACAGTCACGCTCACCGTCGCTTCGCAAATCGAACTGTCCGGCGTCGCGCTGCTTTTGTGCCGCCGCATGGACACGTGGTAGTCCGTCACTTCAAAGGGCGCGGGTTCATGGTTCATCAGTCGCCTGATCAGCAACTTCAAGGAACCCTCAGCCGCCTCATATTCGTAGCCCTCATGCTCGCGCCGCTTGATTTCGGAGAGAATGGCCTTCAGTTCAGGTGTGTCGTTGTCGAGGTTCAACCCAAGTTCCTGGGCTTTCATCACCACGTTGCTCCGCCCCGCCAAATCGCTCACCAGCACTCGGCGATGATTCCCCACCACGCCGGGGTCGACATGCTCGAAACTCCTCGGCACCTTTTGGACCGCGTTGACGTGCATCCCGCCCTTGTGAGCGAACGCCGTCGCCCCCACCCAAGGCTGTCTGGGATCGTGCCGAACATTCGCGATTTCATCCACGAATTGGGACAGCTCGCGAAGTTTTCCCAACGAGGCGGGGGGCACGCAACGCTTGTTCAGCTTCAACGCGACGTTGGGAATCACGCTGGTCAGGTTGCAATTCCCGGTGCGCTCGCCGTAGCCATTGATCGTGCCTTGAATGTGGGTCGCCCCTTGTTCCACCGCGGCCAGCGCGTTGGCGACCCCCAAACCGATGTCGTTATGCGTGTGAATTCCCAGCTTTAGGGAAAGGCGGGCACGTGCCGCTGCCGTGATTCGTGCGATTTCTCCCGGCAAACATCCCCCGCAAGTGTCGCACAAAACCACCGCATCAGCTCCTGCCCGCTCCGCCGCCATCCATGTCTCCATCGCGTAATCAGGCGAGTCTTTATATCCATCAAAGGCGTGTTCGGCGTCATATATGACGGTCCTGCCTTGATCCTTCAGATAGCGCACTGTGTCGCCGATCATCGCCACGTTTTCGTCCGGCAACGCCCGCAACACTTCCTTGACATGCAACAGCCATGTTTTTCCGAAGATGGTCACCACCGGGGTTTCCGCCGCCACCAACAGGCGCACCTGATCGTCCGCGTCCGCTGCCAAGCCTTTGCGCCGCGTGGATCCAAAAGCCGCCAACCTGGCCCGCTTCCATTTCCGGGACTTGGCTTTCTCGAAAAACTCAATGTCCTTCGGGTTGGATCCAGGCCATCCACCTTCAATGTATTGAATCCCGAACGCGTCCAAACGCTCCGCGATGCGGAGCTTGTCGGTCACTGAAAAATTGATCCCTTCGCCCTGGCTGCCGTCGCGCAGGGTCGTGTCATAAATTTCTATTTCAGGCTTCATTTTCTAACCGCTCACTGCCGGGCAGAATCCAAACCCGCCGTCAGCGGAACGATCCTTCTACGCCAAACCCCGCCTCCTTGGAAAGCGCAAAACCGGAGGGATCTTTTTGGCTTTTTGATTGCCAGGGTCTTTCTCTCCCGAGTCAGGTGGTGTTGATGGGGAAGGCCGACAGATTCCGCGAAGGGTCCGTGCAAAGATAATTTCGGGCTTTGCTGGCGGAATCATGACATTATGCCGAGGCGCGAATGACCGGCCTGCGCCCAAGCCGCCTGCATCGACATCCGCGGCGCGGGCAAGGGGCTCCGGCAGGGCAAGCGAGCATACCCTCCCCGTCTGTGACGAATGAGTCACAAAGGAATAATGTCATGCTGTCATGAGCCCACAGCCCTCCGGGGCGGGGCGGTGCCAGGCCATCTGCTTTGTTGCTCGCCTGCCTGCCGTAGCCGCCACGGCGCAGGCAGGTCAGTTACAGCCCCATGGAGGAAGGAGACCCGCCTTCGCCAAGGCTTCGGCGGGCCGGTGCGCCCCTGTTCTCCGAAGCTTTGGCGGAGGATGGTTCCTCGCGCTTGGATCTGGCCTGGCGGCGCTCGCGCCAAAACCCAAGAGATTTTTGCGCCGTCCCTAAACATCGGAGCCCCATCGCGGTGTTCTCGGTTGGGATAAAAACCCCCAAATCCATGGCGCTGACGTATTCAAACTGGGCGCCTGGTTGCCTTGGCCATCGAGCCGTTGACAGCCGACTTTTCCCACGTCAGAACTTGAAC
>SYMW01000152.1 GCA_005805305.1 Verrucomicrobiales bacterium | reverse complement strand
TCCGGTGCCAAACGTTGTTCCTCACCCTCCCGCGCCCTCGCGTTCGACTCAATGTCCCAAGCCACCTCTTCTCGGAAATTTAAGGGATTTGGACTTGCTCGCCTTTTTCCCCTCCAGGGGTCGGTTTACTGAGGTCTGATCCTCGGAATTTCAAACCGCCAGAAAACCACCACTTTCGACCTGACGCTGACAGGAGTCGCGTTGTCGGAGTTTGAAACTGGCGCAAGGAAGGTCATGGAGGGGCTCGGGGCATTGTCAACCGAGACTGGCCCGCGCGCCAGCGGCCCACGAACAGCATCGGCTTTTTGCAACGTGGACAAGGAGGCGCCGGAGCGGGTTTGTTCTCGGGCGGCTCGTGCGGTTCGAAATGTTCTTGTCCAGGCTGCCACGCTTCCTTCTCCAGCTGCGTCAGCGCCGGACTTTATTTCGAGAGGGCGCGCACACGGTTGAGTTTTTGGCGCGAGGCCGGATGAAACCAGCCGAAGAGCCGGACCCGATGGAAGCCGGAGGGAAGGACATGTTGGAGGAACCGGCGCAGCAGTTCCTGGGGCATGAAATCCGCATGGGCCGATTGGCCTGAGTCGCTGTCTCGATAAGGCCAGCGAAGACGGCCCTCGGGCAGCATTTCCAAGGGACGGTTGCCGGTGGCGGTTTTGAACACGTAACGGCTCAGATACCGAAGGGCTTGGTGCCCGGAGCCCGCCGGCTGGGAAGAGCCAGGCAGGGTTGCGATGAGTTTTCCAGAGCGCGCGCAGATGCTCCAGATTGCGTTTTGGCAAGGGCACGTAACGATCGCGATTGCCTTTGCCCGCGCGAATGTGCAGCAGCATGCGCCCGGCATCGATGTCGCCCACCTGCAAGTTCAATCCTTCACTCAAACGCAGTCCGCAGCAGTAAATGGTGATCAGTGCAGCTTTGTGGTCCAGAATGGGGACGCAGCCGAGGATGGCGCGAACTTCCTGGGCCGAGAGGATGACGGGCAATTTGAATTGCGGCTGCGCGCGGGCCAGTTGCAGCTCCGCCGGCCAAACCCGCCGCAGGGTTTTCTCCCAAAACAGTTTGATGGCGCAAAGAGCCTGCGTGGAAGTTTGGCGGGCGACCTTCTTGACGCATTTCAGATGAATGAAATACTACCGCAGTTGCTCGGGGGTTATCAGATCCGGAGCGGTCTTGAAATACTCGTGCCCATTGGCAAACGCAAGCGAAGTATGATTCCTGGGTCCGTGGAGAAACCGGCAGGAGCTTCAGATCATCAGCGAAGGATTATAGGCTGGGATAGTCGGGAACTTTTTTTTATGCATAACGCACAGAGTTGAAGTTACGGGTCACTTGCCCGGAACGCGCACAAGCGCCCAGGCCTCTGACTCTGATCGAAAATCGTCAATGAAGGCCATGAAAAGCCAGACAAAGCCCCGCAGCGAAGCCCTCCTTCCGCCGCGCCTAGCGGCTTAGTTCAACCATCGAGTCGACCGAACTGCCGCTGAGCCTCGCCGTGTTGCAGCGGGCTGGGGGAGTCCGAGAGATCATCGGGACGCGGTGGCGGAGCTGACAGCGGCGGTCGGTCACTCGTGGCGTTAGGGCTCGTCACCATGACAGCGCCGAGATCTCCAAAGCGAGTGCAGTTTCGGATCGGTGTCATCATCGCCGTTCCGATCCTTCTCCTTGGCGGCTGACTGCTCCTTAACCAAATCCCAATGTCGGCCGCCCGACCACCAAAGAGCATGAAGACCATTGAGGATTTTCAGACATGGAAGCGAAGCGCGATCATGGGCAAAGGAACGTTTGAGAGCGCAGGTGTGACCTACACGGTGATGCTGGCCCCGGCCGAACGGCATCTGGCATCAGGCCCGTCTGCATACCTGTTCGATCAGCTGGGACAGTTTGTTGATTGGACTGCGGACATGGGCGATTTCAGCAGGGTCAAGAACCGCTTTGACCTGACCAGTGGGCATGTGAAGGCCATCAGGCGTGAAAAGCCCTAACAAAACCACGGGACCGAACGCGGGCGGGCCGCGTCAGTTGGCAATGCGGACGCGCTGGGCCGCCCGCGTCGCTCAGTTCTGTCGTTCGCTACGACGGCGCTTGCGACTTGCTCTTGTCTCTGAACATTCGTAACTTCACGACATGCTCGAATCGGCACAGATCAACAAAATGTCCATGGCCGAACGGTTGCAGGCGATGGAACAGCTTTGGGATGCGCTGTGCCGTGGTGGAGGTGAAGTGTCTTCCCCAGAGTGGCATGCAGACGTTCTGGCTGACAGAAAGGCTCGAGCGGACCGAGGTGAGGCGAAGTTTCTTACGCTCGATGAATTGAAGACGCGTCTGCGCCCCTCGGAGTCATGACCGTTGTTGTTCTTGAGGACGCGGTCGCTGACTTGGAAGACGGCAGGCGATTTTACGAGTCTCGGGAGCGTGAAGTTGGCAAATACTTTGTTGAGTCGCTGCTATCGGACTTGGATTCCTTGGCTCTTTACGCCGGAATCCATGCCAAGCATTTCGGGTTCCACCGGTTGTTATCGATCCGATTTCCGTTCGGCATCTATTATGAGACAGAAGGTGACACGGCTTTTGTTTATGCGATTCTGGACATGCGGCGGGATCCAAGCTGGGTTCGCGCGGAGTTGAAGAGGAGGACGTAGCGAACAAACCAGATCCAGCGAACCCCGCGAGAACGTCTCCGTTCCAAGCCAGGCGTCGGTGGCGCGGGGTCGCTGATCTGGAACGTTCGACTACAGAAGCATGCCCGTGATGAATTCGGCTCTTGACCTCCACGATTCAAAAGTCTCCGCAATCACGCGGCGAGGCGCGTTCGTCTGTGTCGACTTCACGCCAGCGTACTTTCACTGTTCCCCAGGTCAGCCGGGACGTGACCCCTGAGAGGGCTGGATTCAGGACGCCACGCTGTGGTTCGAGGAGGCCGAAATCACTGGGATCAGTCCTAGGTTGTCCGCCGAAGTGACGGACGGAGAACTGAAGGCCGGTGCGGATGTGCATTCGAACATTGTGCCCGTGCCATTTGAGAGGGGCGAACCGGTTGAGTTGTTGTTAGCTTTCTCGCAGGAACACAGAGTTTCTGTCATCGGGCGCGGCGCGTGGTTGGAGTTGCTGGGCGATCCTCGGTATGTTGATGAGTTCCGTCCATAAAGCAAAGTCGACCCTCGGCATCATCGAGCTCGTTTGCACGGTCGGGCTGGTCGTCCCTGCCGCCCTCCGCTGGAAGCCGTCACTCACGGTGGTGGCCGCCACCATCCTGGCGATCGAGAGCCTCGTGTTCATTTGGGTGCATGTCCAGTACCGCGAGATCCCGCCCATCATCATGAGTAGCGTGCTGGGCCTCCTCATGGCGTTCATTGCGTACGGCCGGATGGTCCTCAAATCAATATGACCACGCGGCCTAACTTGGAAAGGAATGCAGAGAACGCGGGAGATGAAAACTGGTGGAGCGTGGGATGGCAGGAGAAGATGAGATGTCATGGGATTCTCCGCGTTCTTTGCATTCCTAGGTTGAACGTAGGCGCGGTCGAATTGGAAAAAGCGGGCATTTTCTGACTCCATTCGGACACCCCTTTACCACTGACCCCGAAGGTCGCTTCGCTCCGACTTCTGCCCGACTAATCCCGGAACGTTGTCCGATATCAATCGGAATAGCTGTCCGCTTTCATCGGAATCCGCATTATTGTCCCCATACCCAATCCCCGGTTGTGATATCACTCGTGATCGTCCCCTCATCGTCCTTTTGGTTCCAACCGGGCGAATAAAGCACGTAGCTCGATGCTGAATTTCGTCTGTAAACCATTGGTTTGCCTTCAAATACATCCGCAGGTTTTTGCGCCAGGAAACTCGGGACCAGTTCATCCAGTGATTCAGGATACGATCCTTTCGCTTCGCGGGCCCGTTCCAGCGCCAGCGCCATCACACATTGATTGAGCCGCTCTTGTTCCCTCGCCACTTTCTGGCAGGCCTGGTGCGCCATTGGGAGAGCTATTTGCACCATCGTGGATTGCCAGCCCAATCCTTTCTTCACCTCTTCGAGTCGTGCATAACCGCGCTCCATCGCTGCCGGATCCAATCCTCCGCCCCGCGCTGGCAACCCTTCGAGAATGAGTTGAAATGCCCGCGCGTAGTTGGCTCGTTCATTTTGCACCCAGCCCATCGGGAGTATACTCCCTAAAAGAGAAGCTTCCCCTCCAAAAAAGAATTCCATCCTCTCGGCCTCTGCCCAGGTCAGTATCCCCACTCTTTCCCCAAAACGCATCGTTCGCGAAAATTCCGCAACCAGATCCCCGCGGCCGCACAGCTCCTGCAAACGGGGCCAAAATGCCGCTGGCCACAACCTTTCCATTACTGTCTCCTCCATCGTTTTTGCGAACGATCCAGCAATCTCCGCTCTTATCATGAATGCCGTCAGCGGCGGTGGTTCGTTGAAGTCTGCCACTTCCGCCAGTCGATGCAGAGTGCGCAAATTCTCCCAGCCTGCCTCGGGTTCATTCAACAATAAGTGGGTTTTTCCCAGTTGTTCCAGCGCATGTGCCGCGAGGCGAAACGAAACCCGATGCGGAATGGGCATCGCCATCAATTCCTTCGGGTTTCCTGGCACCCTGGCTTTGGGACGGCCAAGTGCTTCTCGGATCTTCCCCAATTCCGGCGCGAATTGCTCGTACCACTTCACAATCCCTGCCAGGGATTCGGTGGCATTGTTTAAATTCGTCCCTTCCACGTCTGCCGGCTGCCGGGGTAATTTTTTCAAATCACGAATGGTCATCGGTCCGAGGGCAGCCGAGATGGGCAATTGCCTTTTCTCCTTTAGAAAATGACTGCGCATAAACGGGTGCGCCATCACGTTTTCCTCTTCAGGCACATCCCCTCGCACTTGGGATTTGTAATCCAGGTTTTCCCCTTTCGCTTCCAGCTCTCCTTTCACACGCTGCCAATGATGGTCTCCCCTCCAATTCTCGAAACTCCGGAAACCGAAAAGTAGAACCACAAAGCATACCAGCCCCATCCCGGCGTCAATCATTGGGTGGACCGGAAAAGGCCGGGCATTTTCTTCTGCGCTCTTCCGGGAACCGTTTAGAAAGATTGCCCACCCGAACACCACAATGGCTGCTGTCACCGATCCAGCCAGAATCAGGGCGATGGCTGAAAATCCGGTTTCCCTTCCCGAAAATTCGTTATTTGTGGTCACAGCCATCATCGTGGCTCCAAGGACCGCATAAAAGCACCCCATCCACGGCAAAAACAATCGAGTCAACAGGCGGTGCCGCTCCTTGATCACTCGCATCCCTCCTTGGATCAATGTCGCGGTCAAGCCCAGTGCCACCACCGTCGTGATCAATCCTATAATGCTTCTTGCGAAAAATATCCCGCCTATCACCAGGATGCTGACACTCCATATCGCCACCAGCATCCAGAACGGAAAACCTATCAGCTTCCAGGCCGGCCAGGACTGCCAATCCACCGCGATCTGGTTTTCCAACGCCTTGTCCACCGTCGCTCGAAATTGAGAGGTTTCATGCATCCCCATCGCTTCCCAGAAGCGGCTGCAACCGGCCCAGTTCAAGGCCAGCGCGCACACCACGCTGGCTCCTTCGAGCAGGATCATGGGGTTCATCTCCGAACTCCAGGCCCAGGCTTTTATTTGTGCCGCCAAGCCGCTCAAACCAACCACTGTAGCCGCTAGCCCCACTGCCACATGCAACCACAGTGCGGTGCTCGAACCCTTTTTACCCGCCGCCGCACCTTTTTGATAATGACTCCGAAAATATTTCCCTTCCAAATGCAAAAGGACCGCGATCGCTGCAAAAATGATGAAGAATTGGACGGAGGGAGAGGCTTCGATGGTGGGCGGAAATATCTCGCCTCCCGTCAGGCGGTGCACCCCAAATCGCGCCCGCTCAAACATTCCATAGGCCACACAGCCCAGTCCCAAACCAATTGACGCAAATCCACCCGCCACCGCCCAGGGATGCTTCTGAATCCAACTCCAGCCCCGGCGCATTTGGCTGGCCGGTCTCGCCAGAATCGGCTCGAAATTGAGAAACCGCCCCAGTTCCGCCGCCAATTCTTCCGCTGATCCATACCGTTGCGCCGGCAGCTTTTGCAGGCATTTCAAACAAATCGTTTCCAAATCTTCCGGCACTTTTGGATTCAATGCGGATGGCCGAACCGGTTCATCCTCCATCACCTGCCGCATCGTCGCCACTGCGCTCTCCCCGGTGAATGGCGCACGCCCCGTGATGAGGTGGTATAGCACCGAACCGATCGAATACACATCGCTCCACGCCCCCACCTCGGACAACTTTCCCGCCGCTTGTTCGGGCGGCATATAACTCGGGCTCCCCATGATCGTCCCATCCTGCGTCAACGTGCTCTCCTGCTGCGTGAGTTTCGCCAGTCCGAAATCCGTGATCCGCGGTTGATCATGGCCATCGATCAAAACATTGTGTGGTTTCAGATCGCGATGCAGCGTTCCTTTGGCATGCGCGTACCCGATCGCCTCCGCAATTTTTTTCACATAAGCCGCTGCCCGGGCCACCGGTAGAGGGCCATTCGCGCACAACTTTGCCAGATCAGTCCCCTCCACATAATCCATCGAGAAATAATGTTGCCCTTCATTCTCGCCGATTTCATGAATCGCCACGATGTTCGGGTGTTGCAGATTCGCCGCCGCCTCCGCCTCCGTCCGAAACCGCGAAACCTCCCCCTCATTCGCCAGCTTTCCCGCTCGGATCATTTTCAGAGCCACCACCCGGTTCAAACTCTTTTGCTTCGCTTTATAAACCACCCCCATCCCTCCTCGCGCGATCTCTCCGAAAATTTCGTAATCTCCGAAGTAACGAATATTCCTTCCAATCATCGTGTTCGGGTTTGACCTTTCCGGCGAAACCGCCCCCACCAGCGTCGGGGAATCTTCCAGCGAAGGCCCGGCCGCCGGTTTCACCGCTCCGCTTTTCATGAAACTATCCTCCTTGTGCGCCGCCAGCAGCGTTTCCAGTTCTTTGCGCCTCGCTTCATTCGCGCCGCAAGCCTGGCGAAGAAACTCCGCCCTTGCCTGTTCATCCGTTAATTCGAGCGCACGCAGGAACAGGTCGCGCAAGCCCGGGTCAGGTGATTCATTGAATGTAATCATATCGTTACCTATCCCATGCGAGCGGCCCCGCCGGACCCCGCCAAAATATCAAAATTATTTTTCCAGCGCCTTGCGCAACCACGCCCGCGCAAACGTCCAGGTTCTTTCCAGCGTCCGCAAAGGTTTCCCCGTTGCCTCCGCGCACTCAGGCATGCTCAAACCCGAAAAATACTTTAATTTCACCAGCAACGCCGCCTCTGGATCCACCGCATTTAATTCCTCCAGCGCCTCGCTAATCGCCAGCAATTCGTCATCCGGCACCGTCACCAATATGCAGGAATCCAATTCCTCTTCCCGAATGGCATACCCTCCCTTCGCCAGCACCTGCCGCCGCCGGGCCCGTTCGATCAAAATCCTCCGCATCGCTTCCGCTGCCGCAGCGAAAAAATGGTGCCGATTCTCCCAGGTCGGATTTTCATTCCCTGCCAGCCGCAACCACGCCTCATGCACCAGCGCCGTCGGTTGCAATGTTTGCCCCGGCCTCTCCCGCGCCATCTTCCCCTGGGCCACCCTCCGCAACTCCTCATACACCAGCGGCAGCAAATCCGTGGAGAGTTGCGCCCGCCCCTCCGCCACCGACTGTAAAATGACCGTGAACTCGCTCACAGTGAATCACTTCTCAGCCCAGATTTAGCCACTTCATCAAAAACCTCAATCCGGTTATTGGAAACATGGGCTGTGTTCAGCGCGTATGCATGAAGGGGTTTTAGAGGCAGGGGCATTTGCGAGTCACAAAGCGGATGGCTTTGGCGATGTTGTTTTCTCCCATGGCAGAATGGAAGTCGGTGGTGGTTTTGTGTTGGGGTTTGAGTTGGCGGCGGCGCCATTCCATGCAGAGGCTGTTGGCCAGACGGCGAAACATGCCCGTGACCCAGAGGCCATTGGTGCTGCGGACTCGGCAACGATCTTCATTGAGCGAAACGTCGAGCCGTTGATGGAGTCCACTTTCAATTCCCCAGGACTGCCTGTTGGCCTGCAACCATTCAGTGGCGCTGAGGGTCTCTGGTGAGAGGCTGGTGACCAGGGCCACGGTTTCGTCCTTGCCTCAGGTGCGTTGGCGCACCAGCAGCGCCGCTTGGGCGGCAAAGGGAAAGCCGATGTTTTCGGGGACTACCGGGCAGGTCTGGATGGTGCGACTCTCTGGAACGCGCTTGTTCTTTTCAATCGTTCGTGCCCGTGTCGAAGTGGGTTCCAGAGGGGGAAAAACCCGTTGCGGGAACGGGCACTAGTTTTTGGATGTTCTGACGCAGCGTGGGTTGGTTGCCTTTGGCGGTAAACAAGTAGTCTGCCCCATGCTCCAGGACCAAGTCGCGCGCGGTTTGGTCTTGATTGTGCAGCGCATCCAAGGCCACGCGCCGTCCGGCCAGTTCCAATTCCCCGAAGAGTTCCCGCGCCACGGGGATTTCGTTGGTCTTGGTGTCCGCCAGGGCGCTGCCCAGGTAGAACTGGCTGGGAACGGTGACAGCGCTGAGCACCGCATCCCCGGGACCATGGTTGGGTTCCATGCCATCCACCACGATCAAATCCTCTGGCGGGGGTTGCCCGCGCACCTTTTCTTGAATCGCCAACAGGACTTGGTTGACCTTGGGTCCCTGGACTTTTTTGAGCAGGCGCGAAAAAGTCGATTGGCTGGGGGCGGGGTATCGGCCTTGCCGATTGCGGCGAAAACCCAGAACTCGCCGTTGGGCCTGGGTGAGGCGCCGGGCAAATTTGGGCAAATCCTTTTGTCCGCGGGGGGCTTCGCAAAGCATCGCCAGGAGCGACAGTGTCAGCAACGACCAGACCGGATAAGATTCAACCCTCCCGCGATATTCTGGAACCGATTTGAAATGCTCGGTGAGGGCCTGGATCTCTTGGACTTTGCGGTGGCAGCGGGGCACGGTTTTGCGCTCCACCCCGGCCAAGCCTGGCTTGAGGTGCTCGGCCTGCAAACTGCGCCGGGCCTTGGGGGCCAATTCACGCACAAACAACCGCTTGGGTCTATCGTGTTTGACATAGTAATCCCGCTGCTTGCGGCCCCAGCCATCGGTCAGACCCAACTCCACCCAGTTGTTGGCGGTGTAAATGGTGCCGCAAAATTGCTCCGGATCCACGAAGGTTTCCACCACCAGGATGGGGTGGTCGTACCGCTTCTGCCAATCCGCACTCAAGCGGTCCAACGTCAGGCGCAATACTCGCGAACCCAGATTGGGAACCGATCGCTCCGGCAAGATCAAAAACCTGCTGTTGTTAGCCACCAGGCTCAAGCGCCGATCGCATTGAGCCGCGCTCCAACCTATCCACTGCTCCCGGTGTTTCAGATGCTTGGCGGCGGCGCTGAAAAGCAACAGCGCCAACCACTGACCGTCGGCGTCCACCGCCGCATAATACAACTGCTCGCCCACTGGCTTGAGACCCCCCAGATAGTGGTGCCCCTTGAGCAACCGCTGAAATCGTACACGATCTTTTTTCTCGGGAATTAAAACCACCCGTAATTCATCCAGTACCCTTTGTTCGCATGCCGTCGGCTTGCGCGGCGTCTTTTTACTCATGCCGGCACGGTAAAAAACTTTGCCGAAGAAGTCCCGTAAAATCTACTTAACCTTTAACCATCAAGGGCTTTCAACCGAGGATGCATGTTCGCTGCTGGCGGCAAGAACTTCCAGAATCTCTCACCAGATCCATAAGGGATTTGGCTCCCCCCCCTCGTCAAACCTTTCTCATCCAGGCGTTTGCAAATCTTCCCGACGTTCAATGACCGTGTTACGGATGATTTGTTCTATTTTTTCGTCACATTTTATCGAATTCCGCGGGATATAGTTAAGAACCCGAATGCAACCAACCTACGCCCAGTTGAACGAAATTGCCGAGGGGCACGACGGTTTCGTGCGCGCGCTGGCCTTGCGGCTGGCACCTGCGCCGGGATTGGCGGAGGACATCACGCAGCAAGTATTTCTCGAGTTTTTCGGTAAGGCGGGCCAATGGGATTTGACCCGCGACGTGCGCCCGCTTTTGGCGGCCATGACCCGGAACGTGGCCCGTCGCGCGTGGCGGGAGAAAACCCGGCTGATGCCGGAAGTGGCGCACGAACTGGCCGAGCACATCCGGGAATTGGCCGAAGCGCGGGAGATCACCTGGCCCGACGAGGAGGAGAAGAGCGCTTTGCGTCGTTGCCTCGAGAAGCTTCCGCCCAAGAGCCGCCTCCTGATTGACCTGCATTATGAACTTGAACTCACGTCCGTCGATATTGCCGCGCGGATGGAGATGAAGGCGGACGCCGTGCGCCGCGCTCTCTTTCGACTGAGGGAGCAGTTGCGCCTCTGCATCCAACGGTCGGTGCGCGGGAGGTCCGGATGATCCAGCCAATTGACTGGAGCACTCGCCAAGCGCTCATCCAAGGTTACCTGGAGGGTTCGCTGACGGATGCCGAGAGCCGTCAATTGCTCGACTCCCTGCGGATGGACTCCTCGGGAGTGGATCTCATCATCGAGGGCCTTCGCACGGATTTCATGATTCGCGATGTGCTCCTGAAGTTGGGAAACTCGTCCCTGCCCTCCGCTGATGGAATAGTCGTTCCGCTATGCCTGGACGGCGCGGGCCTCCGACTTCATAAGCATCCGACGGCGGCGCGCTGGAAACCGCTGCTGGCACTCGCGGCAAGCGTTGCGTTGCTGCTCGGGCTGGCCTGGTGGTATTTCAGCCCGACGATGGAGGAGCCGATGCTGGCTGCCACCACCGGCGGCGTGCGGCTGGAACATATGGGCCAACCCCCCGCTGCGGTTTCCGCCGGCACGCGGCTCCTGCCGGGCGATGTCCTGCTCACGGAGACCAACGCCACGGCGGCCCTCACCTTCGGCAGGGAGCGGACGCGCTTGGATGTGGGCGCGGGCACGGAACTGCGGCTGGCCTCGCTGGCGGCGGGCAAGCGGTTTGACCTGCGGGCGGGGCGGGTGGAGGCGGACGTGGCGCGGCAGCGGCCGTTCTTCCCGCTGGTGGTGACGACGCCGAACGCGGAGGCGGTGGTGGTGGGGACGAAGTTCACGCTGACGGCGACCACGAACCGCACGCGGC
>SYMW01000151.1 GCA_005805305.1 Verrucomicrobiales bacterium | reverse complement strand
GCGGTCCTTTCCCACCGCCCAAAAGGTTTCCAATACCCAAATGCGTCTCCTCAACCTCAAAACCCACTCCGTTCTACCCGTCTGGAACTACACACTTTCTCCCGACCAAAATCGGAATTAATTTCTGCACGGTTCCTTAGGAGCCGTCAATAAAGACTTTGCAACCTCACTGGCCCTTTTGGTCGTGGACTTCGTTGCTCCATCGTTACAGATCAATCCGGATAGGCGCCTCACACGTGCCTCGTCCATAATGTCATGATTCCGGCGGCAAAGCCCGAATTTGTTTTTGCACGGACCCTTAAAACGGCAGTTGCCTCTTTTCTGGGAACTTTATCCAGTTAGACGGGGGGTCTTATTTTTCCCACTTCGCGACCTCGGAGCAACACGGCTTGAACGAGATCGTGGGCGCCGTGGCGGAGGACATCGCAAACCGGCAGACCGAGCTGGTCCTTCAATCGTTGGCGTTCTGCCTCGGCTTCGTCCAAAGGGTGTTGGCGGCTGTTCATCGCGATGCCTATGACCCGGCAGGGGTGCATGAGGTTGGCCATCGTCTCGTAAAGCGAACGGTACTCGCAAAGGGATTTAAGCGCGATTCCCTGCATGCCGGCCACGTGTTTGCGGCCCATCTCATAGCAGAGAATGAGTCCGTCCGGAGCGCAGCCGTGCAACAGGCCCAGAGTGACCGCTGAGTATCTGGGGTGGGCAATGCTTCCTTGGCCTTCGATGAGCAGGATGGAATGCTGCTGATTTGCTAGAACGAGTTTCTCCGCGGCGCCGCTGACGAAATCAGAGGCCACCGCGTCGATGGGACAGCCGCTTCCTTGAATCATGATTCCAGTTTGCCCCGTCGCCACGAATTGAGCATCGTGCCCCCTTTCCTGGAGGGCGTTGGTGATCTCGACACTGACCACCATTTTACCGACATTACAGTCCTGTCCCACCGTGTGGATGCGGAGGCAATGTTCGTTGATACCGAATCGGTTTGCCACATCCCGCTCAACGGTCTTCCTCACATCTTGGATCAAGACCCCGTGGAGCGCCGCATGGGCGGCGATTTCCGGGTCCTCAGACAGGAACTGGTGGAGACCGGAGATCACATTCATGCCCAGGGAGATGGCCTCCAGCACTTGCTCACGAAGCGTTGCGGGCAACTGGCCTCCAGAGGGGGCGATTCCGATGACCACCGTGTCAGCGGGAGGCAATGCGTCAAACGTCGCGGCAACCGGGATCGGGCCGCCGAGCCCGAACAGGGATTGAGTGGTGTGTCCGGCGTGAGCCTTGTCGAGCACGCCGGCTATTTCCGCGGATTGGTATCGGATAAGATTGACCGCGGTCTTGGCGCGGCCGGGGTCGGAATGGCCACCGGTGAGCAGGATGATGCGTCGCATGTTGAAAGCCCGATTTTACCAAGAACGAATGGTTTCGATTTGAAACACGGTTTCTGTTGCGGGGCCAAGCCAAATCCGTTGATCCTCACTTGGGGGGGCTTTTGGGCGTGGGTTCCGAACGTCGCTGTGCCATCAGACGCACATTCACACTAGTGGAAGTTTTTCGTAACGTCCGCCCCCAATCCAGTGGTTTTGTGGCGCGTTTTGCTCTTGGCGCGCCAATCCTTTTTGCGCAAGGGTTGCTGCGGCACGCGGAATCTCCGCGCCCGGCACGAGTTCGAAACCGGTCATTTTGATCCAGGGTTGTGAGACGGCGTGAGAGCCGCCGTATGGTGGCAAGGTGGTCAACTGGCTTCGGATGCAGTTCAGGTTTGCAATCAAGGCTCGGAATCGTAATTTGGCACGCCACCGGGAATTGCGAGCTCGTTCGTGGGTGCTTCGAGCGTATAACCGGGAGCAGATTTTGGGTTTGAATGCGGCAATTTAATAATATCGCGGTCAACGCGTTCATGGAGTTGGTCAGGCAGCCGGTCTTCCTGCTGTTGTTGACGTGCTCCATGAGTTTTAGCGTATTTCTGGCGATTGTGCCCTATTTTGGCTTCGGCGAGGATCAGGCCATGGTCAAGACTAGCGCCCTCGCCGTCATGCTTCTTTCGGGGCTCTTCGGCGCGGTGTTGAGCGCTTCGTCTTCGGTGGCCAGTGAGATTCGCTCTGGGACGGCCCTGGCGGTGCTCTCGAAACCGGTAGGGCGAGCCCGGTTTCTCCTCGCGAAATACGTGGGGCTTGCCGCAGCTCTGACCGTGTTAAGCTACGCCAATATGATCGGCGTCCTTTTGGCCAGCCGGATGGCCTATGATGCGTACGGCTCGGCGGACACCCAGGCGGCTTGGATTTTCTTTGGATCCCTCGCCGCGGCTTATGGCGTCGCGGGGCTCAGCAACTATTTTCTCAACCGCCCCTTTGTGGCGGACGCGGTTTGGTCCGTGCTCCTGTGCGCAACGCTCGCATTCGTGGTCATCGCCTTTTTCGTGGGACGGGAAGCAAGCATGTTCACGCCGGAGTCGAAGGTTGATTGGAGGCTCGTTCCGGCGGGGGTTTTGATTCTTTTCGCGCTGCTCATCCTGGCGAGCTTGGCGATTGCCTGTTCGACCCGCCTCGAAATGATCCCGACACTGGCCATTTGCTCGGCGTTTTTTTTGCTTGGGTTAATGTCGGATTATCTGTTTGGAAGACCGGCCGAGCGTGGCGCCGTCTGGGCGTCGGTTTGTTACACCATCATGCCGAATTGGCAGTTGCTGTGGCTCGCCGACGCCTTGGAAAACAAGAAATCGATTCCATGGAGCTACATCGGGAAGGCGTGTGGATACGTCCTTTGTTACCTTGCGGCATCGCTTTCCGCGGCGTTGATTTTGTTTGATGACCGGGAATTGAATTGAGTTAAACTGAGTTAATCACATACAGGTTTTCACAGAGACATGAACCTTAACGTTCAACGAGTCGGATTCATCAACTGGCTATTGCTGTTGGTGGGAGCGGTTGTCACCGCGGCCACGAGCCGGTACGCGGAGACGCTCACCGGGAGGGCTGGCGCGGTGTTCTTGACCCTGGGTTTTCTTGTGGCTCTCGTCAGCTACTTCCAGATGCGGCTGCGGACCCGGGAGCAGTTGGAGCGGCTCGAGTTCGAAGAACTGATGAAGTCGAAAGGCAGTTCGACGCTGTTCGCCGAGGGGGCGGGGGCGAGCTTCCCGGCCCAGCAGTCGCGCGAGCAGTTCGACAAATGGATGGTGCCGATTTTCACGGTGTTACTGTTTTTGCTGCAGGGAGGTTCGGCTTATTTTCTCTGGACGAAAATTGCCGCAGCCGGTCAGCCGCCCATCGAAAAATCCACTTTCGCGATGGCGATTTTTGGCCTGCTGGCTTTGTGCTTGTTCCTGTTTGGCCGTTATTCGGCCAACTTGGCGCGGTTTGCGGGCACGCTGCTGGTGAGGCCTGGCGCGGGCTATTTGCTGCTGGGGGCTGCAATCTCATTGGGGGGAGCCATTGCGGCGGCGGCGGTTTGGTTTCGCGCCCCGATAGTCGATGCGTATGGAGCCCGAGTTCTCTGCGTGATCCTTGGCCTTGCTGCTGTGGAAACCGCCGTGGGATTGCTCCTGGAGATTTATCGTCCTCGGATGGGGGGGCAGGAGGCGCGCCTGCTTTACGAGAGCCGGTTGATCGGGATTCTCGGACAGCCCGCGGGGCTGTTCAAAACAGCGGCCCAGGCGTTGGATTACCAGTTCGGGTTCAAGGTTTCCGAAACCTGGTTTTACCGATTCCTCGAGAAGGCGCTCGCCTGGATCGTTCTTTTGCAAGCTGCGGTGCTCTGCTTGTCGACGATGGTCGTTGTCGTGGAACCGCATGAGCAAGGGCTCTTGGAGCGGTTCGGAAAACAGGTGACGGGTCGAAATTTGCTGACGCCGGGGCTTCATTTTAAGTTGCCATGGCCAATAGATCAGGTCCATCGGTGGCCTGCTTCCAGCGTCCGCCACTTCAACGTGGGTTTCGTGCCGGACCCCGCGATGGAGAATGAAAGGACGCTGAGTTGGACGCGGAGCCATTACAAGGAGGAGGTTCCTTTCCTGGTGGCAAGCCGGTCGCAGTTCGAGCAGGCGGGAGCGCAGTCTGGGGGGGATCAGGCCGTTCCCGTGAACCTGCTCACCGCCAGCATCCCGGTTCAGTATGTGGTCACCAATTACCAGGCATGGACTTACAACCACACCAATCCTGGGGAATTGCTGGAACGGATTGCCACCCGTGAAATCGTCAATTATTTCCTGAGCGTGGACATGGACGAAATCATGTCCGCGGGCCGGGTCCCGGCCTCGAAGGAACTTCAGGCTCGGATTCAAAAAAGAGCCATGGAACAGCCCGAATTGGGGGTGCAGATTCTTTTGGTGGGCCTTCAGGACATCCATCCGCCCGTCGGGAACAAGCAGGTGCAAGTCGCGGCGGCTTACGAGGCCGTCATCGGAGCGATTCAAGAAAAAGAGGCGAAGATTTTGGCGGCCGAGGGCTATCGGCTTTCGACCGTCCCCAAGGCGCACGCGGAGGCCGCTCGGCTGCTGAGCGAAGCCCAGGGATACAAAGCCCAGAAAATGGCGGCGGCCGTGGCTCAGGCGGGGCGTTTCACGAACCAGCTGTCGGCCTATAGGGCGTCCCCCGACGTTTTCATGCAGCGCACCTACCTCGAAAGCCTCGCGCAAGCCGTGGTGGCGCCCCGCAAGTATCTGCTCATGGCCACCAACACGCAGGACATCATCATGATGAACCTGGAGGATAAGTTGAGGCCCGACTTGCTGGACACGCCGGTCGTCCTGCCACCCACGAAGAAGTGATTTGATCACCGGCCGGAGCAGAAAAAATTTGGACTCGAAACGACTACTGACTTGTTGAATTGGCTATGAAACGAAATCCGATTACGCTGATTGCGGGAGGGATCCTGATCTTCATTTTCACCTTCATGCTCTTTGCTTTCCAGGTCCGGGTGACGCAGGTGGCGGTGGTGACGACTTTTGGCAAGTATTCCAAGAGCATCACGGAGCCTGGGCTTTACTTTCGAATGCCCTATCCCATCAACAATGTTTATCGGTTCGACAAGAGGCTGGCCAGTTTCGAAAAGAAATTCGAACAAACCACGACCAAGGACGCGCGAAACGTGCTGGTCACCGTCTACGTGGGATGGAGGATTTCAGATCCGCAGTTGTTTTTGGCCAGGTTCGACCGCGGGGACGTGACACGCGCCGAGCAGAGTTTGGAGAACCTGGTTCGCGATGCGAAGAATGGCGTCATCGGCCAGCACCCATTTGGGGATTTTATCTCGCCCGACCCCACGGCGGTGAGATTGAACCAGATCGAGAAGGAGATGCTCGACATCATCAAACCCCACGCAAAGGCCAATTACGGAATAGAGATCACGATGCTCGGCATCAAGCAGCTCGGGCTTCCCGAGAGCATCACCGGAAAGGTTTTCGAAAGGATGCGCGAGGAGCGGCAGCGTTTAGTCAAGAAATTTTCGGGAGAAGGCGAAGCCCAAGCCATCCAAATCCGCGCGGAGGCCGATCGTGAGCGGCAGGAGATCCTGGCCGATGCGGAGGCCAAGGCCACGGTCATCAAAGGGCAGGGGGATGCGAAGGCTGCGGAATCTTACGCCGTCTTCCAGCAGAACCCGGCGCTGGCGATCTATTTGTTGCAGCTGAAGGCCCTCGAGGCCTCCCTGAAAGATCGCACGACCCTGATCCTGGATGACCAGACCCCGCCGTTCAACATGCTCAACCGCACTCCCTCGGCCGGCGGTCCCGCCAACTTGAAACATTGAATCGCACCCATGGCTCAGACTCCCACTTCTCCTCAGGCATCGCCGCCGCCCGACGTGAATCCGAAAGGTTCTCCGAAGCCTCCGGGCGAGCCGACGTCTCCCCACGAACCCGTGGAAGACGCGGGCAGCCTGGCGCTGACCGAGGCCTTGAGCAGCAGCTTCAAGCTCGTCAAGATTTTAATGCTCGGCTTGGTGGTGGTGTTCTTTGGCTCTGGCATTTTCACCGTGAATCCCAACGAAGTGGCGGTGGTGCTGCGATTCGGAGTGCCCCGCGGCACAGGCGCTGACCAGCTCCTGAAGCCCGGCCTGCACTGGTCCTTCCCGTATCCCGTTGACGAAGTCGTCCGAGTCCCCGTGGGTCAGAGTCATCAGATAGTGTCGACGGCGGGCTGGTACGCGATCACCCCGGAGGAGCAAGTTCAGGGGGTGGAGCCGCAGGCATTGCCGTATCTTCGCCCCGGGGTGGACGGATACACGCTGACGTCGGACGGCAATACGCTGCATGTCCGCGCCACGGTGAAGTACCGGATCACGAACCCGCTGCAGTTTGCCTTCCAATTCTCCACGTTCACGAATCTGTTCGAGAACGTGCTGAACAACGCCCTCTACCACGCGTCGGCCCGGTTTACCGCGGATGACGCGATTTATAAGAACAAGACGGCGTTCAAGGAAGCGGTGCTCAGCAAGGTTCAAGACGGCGTGGAACGATACCAGCTGGGCGTGACTTTGGAGCCCAGCGAAGTGGAGACTTCCGCCCCTCTGGAAGTGCGCAAAGCCTTCGACGCGGTGCTCACGGCCGAACAGGAGCGCAGCAAGCAAATCAGCGAAGCCCAAGGCACACGCGACGAAATCACGCGCAAGGCGATTGGAGAGGCTCAGGCGGTGATTTCCGAGGGGACCACAGCGAGCAACCGGCTGGTTCAGGCAGTGTCAGCGGAGGCGGCTTACTTCACGCAACAACTCACCAATTACAACAAGAATCCCGGGTTGTTCACCGAGGTGGCCCGGACCGAAACCCTGCAGCGGGTGTTCACGAATTCACAGGAGAAATTGTTCCTGACTCGCCGCGCGGACGGATCCCCTCGTCAGCTCCGCCTCCAACTCAGCCGCGAGCCTCAAAAGCCGCCCGATCCTCCGCAAGCCCGGTAGAGCAAGCTCCAAGCGCGACATTTTCCTCCACCGCGACATTCGTTATGCAATCATCCTCCAAACAAGGCCACGGACACCAAGGGGCCCATCACGCTCATGAGCCTGGTCACGCCCATGACCATGGGCACGATCACAAGCACGATCACGAAAACTGTTCAAGCTGCGGCCACGATCACACCCACGCGCCCGTCCGCCTTCCCCAAACGGTGGTCGGCCTCATCTTCATCTTGAACGCGTTTGTGATTCAATGGAGCACCGACGCCTCCAACACGGTGGACGACTTGAGCGCGATGGTGGGATCGATCCTTTTGGGTTATCCCATCGTTTGGACCGCGATCAAAGACCTGAGCCGAGGCGTGTTGAGCACGAACGAGCTCGTTGCCCTCGCGGTGTTGGCGGCGTTTTCATCGGGTGATTACAAGGAAGCCGGTCTGATCGCATTCTTGATGCTGCTGGGAGATATCATCGAGACGCGCACGGCCGATGGAGCCCGGGCCTCGATCGAATCCCTGATCAAACTGACCCCGAGCAAGGCGCGTCGCATCACGAAGACAGGGGAGGAAGAAGTGGCGTCGAGCGAGCTGCGGGTCGGAGACGTGATACGGGTGCGTCCAGGGGATAACATGCCCGCGGACGGAGCGATCGTCGCGGGCGAGGGGTCCTTGAACCAAGCCACGATCACTGGCGAGTCCCTGCCGGTGGACAAAAAAGTCGGGGACGAGGTGTTTGGAGGGACTCAGAATCTAACGGGAGTGCTGGAGGTGCGTGTCACCAGAGCCGGGCAGGACACGACACTCGGGCGGGTGAGGGAGCTGATCCTGGCGGCGGAGAAGACGAAGCTGCCCATCATGAGGATTGTCGACCGTTACATGGGTTTTTACACTCCCTTGGTTCTGTTGATTGGAGCGCTGACCTGGGCTTTCACGATGGATTTGCAGAGGGTGATCGCGGTGCTCGTCGTGGCTTGCCCTTGCGCCTTCATTTTGGCCACCCCCACGGCGATGGTTGCCGCGCTTTCCTCGGCGGCGCGGCTGGGAATCCTCATCAAGAACGTCGGTGACATCGAACTTGCGGCGCGTCTCAACGCGTTTGTTTTCGACAAGACCGGAACTCTGACCACTGGAAAACTCGCGGTCAGCCGGTTGGCGCCTGTTGGTGACGTCAAGCCCGCGGAGTTGCTCCGGCTTGCCGCGACGGCGGAGCGATACAGCAACCATCCAACCGCCAAAGCCATGGTGACCTTGGCCGGGGAAGTTGGAGTGCCTGTGGGCGAGCCAAAGGATTTCAAGGAAACCGCGGGGCGCGGCATTCGAGCTCAAGTGGATGGGCGCGCCGTGACTATTGGGCGGGCCCAGTGGCTCCGCGACTCAGGGGTGTCGGATGACTTCATGAAATCCGTGGATCTCAACGAGACCGAAGGCTTCAGCCTGGTGTTCGTGGCACGAGATGGCGTTTTTGTGGGCTGGATCGGATTGCAGGATCAAACCCGCTCCGAAGCACGCGAGTCTCTCGACCAACTCACCCAGTCCGGAGTGCGGCGAATCGCGATGGTTTCGGGCGACCGCCAGCCCGTCGCTGCGCGGGTTGCGAAGGAGATTGGATGCCAGGAAGTGCTCGCCGAGTGCCTCCCTCAGAACAAAGTGGATTACGTCCGGCAAATGAAGGCAAAAGGCTATTGCGTCGCGGTCGTTGGCGATGGCGTGAATGACGCCCCCGCCTTGGCCGCCGGAGACATCGGCATCGCGATGGGGGCGGCCGGCAGCGAAGTGGCCATCCACAGCGCGACCATCGCGCTCATGAACAACGATTTGCGCCGTTTGCCATTCTTGGTGCGACTGTCGCGCCAGACACGCTCGGTGATCAACCAGAATTTCCTGCTCGGAGTCTTGTTCGTCCTGGGGGGGCTCACGCTCGCGATCTTTGGAATCATTCACCCGCTCGTGGCGGCCCTGCTGCATGTGATGGGCGGCATCTTGGTCGTGCTGAATAGCTTCCGGTTGGTGCGCCAGGGCGAAGAACTCCATGCTGTTTCGGCTCCCTCAGGCTCTGGGGTCGACGGCGCGGCGCCGCAGGAAGCCAGCGCGGGGACTCAAACTCAGTGGACTCCGAAAGCCGCTTGAAACCATTCCGCCGCATTCTGAATCATCCCCGCAACCAGGTGTTAACGGAAGCCCTTTGCCTTTGAGAGCGCCACCAGTTCTTCCCCCCTACAACGTATGCCCGCACCCTCCGCTTCTGCTTCTTCGTCCGACGCATCCCCGGGGGGCGAGGTCGTGGTCTCGGTCCGCGGATTGAGCAAAGTATTCAAGGACTTCTGGGGGCGGCCCAAAGCGCGCGCCGTCGACAACGTCGATTTCGAGGTTCGACGAGGTGAAGTGTTCGGATTGCTCGGCCCGAATGGTTCGGGCAAATCCACGACCGTCAAAATGATGCTCGGCTTGCTCTACCCAACCAAAGGGCACATCGAGGTCTTCGGACAGTCCCCACGGCACGTGAAAACGAAGGCACGGGTTGGCTATCTGCCCGAGGAATCGTATCTCTACAAGTTCTTGAATTCTGGGGAAACCCTTGAGTTTTTTGGCAACTTGTTTGACTTGTCCAAGGAGGAGAGAACCAAGCGAGCGCAGCAATTGATTGAGATGGTGGGCTTGGGGCAGGCGCCGCGCAGGCTGGTCGGGGAATTTTCCAAGGGGATGCAACGGCGCATCGGTTTGGCACAAGCCCTCATCAACGATCCTGACCTCGTGCTTCTGGATGAGCCCACTGCGGGCCTTGATCCCATTGGTTGCCGCGAGGTCAAGGATCTGATCCTGGCGCTCGCCCGCCGGGGCAAGACAGTGGTTTTGAGCAGCCATTTGTTGTCGGACGTGGAAGACGTCTGCGATCGGGTGGTCATTTATTATGGTGGCAAGGTGCAAGCCATGGGAACTTTGAAGGAATTGTTGGCGGCGCCGGATGCGATGCGCCTCACAATGCCGCTCCTCTCCCGGGGCACGCTCGACAAGGTGCTTTCCGTGATCAAGCAGGACGTGCGGGAGGATCAAATACGGCTGGACACGCCGACGCAGAATTTGGAGAGCTATTTTTTGGGTGTCGTGCAACGAGCCAAAGAGAGCGAGGCAACGACATCCGGGGCGACTTCCGGGAACCGGGTAGCGGCCTATTTGCAAGGCGAAGCAGAAGCCTCGGCGCGATCGCAGTCCGAACGAATTCTTGAGAGGCTTTCTCATGCGGGGGCCTCGGCGCCAGAGCCGCCCGCGGCGGCTCCAGCCCAGTCGGCCAGGGTCGATGATTCGAAGCTCGACCGGCTTGTGCGGGCCGAACCGGCTCCCGAGCCCGTGGTTTCGGTGGCTGACAATAAAGCGGAAATTGACAAGGCGAACGAGAAATTGTCGAAACTCCTTTAGCTCCGATCGAAAACGGTTTGATTTCCGATGCAATCCCTTCTGGCCATCGCTGGTGTGACGCTGAAGGCGGCTTTTCGGTTTCGGTTGGTGGCGGCTTTGGCGGTCTTGCTTGTGGGGATCGTGCTGGTGATCCCTTTGATTATCCGGGATGACGGAACGGCTCGCGGGTTCACGCAGATCATCCTCACTTACACCTTGACCGTGATCACGGGGCTCCTCGGCATGGCCACGCTTTGGCTGGCCTGCGGCACGCTGGCCCGGGAGATCGAGGAATGCCAGATTCAAGTCCTGGCGGTCAAACCCGTGCCTCGCTGGAAGATTTGGATGGGCAAATGGCTTGGGATCATGGGCCTGAATACCCTGATGCTTTTGGTGTCCGGTGGGTGTGTGTATGGGCTGCTGCTTCACAAGTCAAACGCCCTGCCGCCGGCGGAGCAGATGGTTCTAAAGAATGAGGTCTTGGTCGCTCGGGCAGGGATTCGCGAGGTCCCCCCCGACATTGAAGCGGACGTTGAATTGCTCCTGAAAGAACGGCTCAAGGATCCCCAGATCGCCTCGATGGATCGGGCGATGGTCCGCAAGCAGATACGCGAGCAGGTCATCGCGCGCCAGCAAGTGGTTCCCTCAGGCTATGTGCGTCGCTGGCAGGTCAAGTTGGGCGCGGCGACGGATTTTCTCCAAGGCCAGCCTCTCTATTTGCGAGTCAAATTTTTCGTGCCTCCGGAAGCTAACAGCACCTTGGCTCCCAAGAATTTTGAAGGCCTGTGGGAAGTCGGGCCTCCAGACACGACCAAGCGTGTCACCAAGAGGGTGGGGCTTGCGGCCGACACGTATCATGAGTTTCCAATTCCGGCGGATCTGTTCGACAAGGACGGTGTGCTCACCGTTGACTACCAAAATCACTCGGAGACGGCCATCCTTTTCCCTCTTGGAGAGGGGTTGGAAGTTCTTTACCAGGAGAGCGGTTTCCCCCTCAATTTCGCCCGTGGACTCGCGGTGATACTTTGCTGGATGGGACTTTTGGCAGCGCTTGGCTTGGCTGCCGCGAGCTTTCTTTCATTTCCCGTGGCCGCATTCATGTCCCTCGGCATCCTGACGATTCTGTTTTCCGGCGGCACGATCAGCGCTGTGGTTCAAGAAGGCACCATCATGGGGATATCGGAGGAAGGCGGCCCCACCGTGCCCAGCGCTTTGGATGCCGTGGCCGTTCCGGCCTTCAAAGCGGTTCTGCAAGTGATCAACCTCGTGCAAGGGGTGTCGCCAATCGACAGCTTGAGCAGCGGGCGAAGCATCACGTGGTCTCAGCTCGCGGGCGCTTTCGGTCAGATCATCCTCTTGTTCGGGGGCTTTTTCGCGCTCGCTGGCATTTCGATTTTGTCGCGGCGGGAGTTGGCCTCCGCCCAGCATCAGCAATGACGATGAATCCCATCGCTGAACGACTTTACAAGCCCGGGTTGGCAGTCTTGACGATTGTTGCGCTGCTGGCGGTTTCGTTCGCTCAAAGAAGCTTGAATCAGGAGCGGAAGAACCTCGGCTTGGTGCGGGACGAAGTCCTCGAGAACGCTCCCCCCATCCTTGCTTTCACGACTGTCGCCTTGGGCGGTTTTCGGGGTCTCATCGCCAATATTCTATGGATCCGGGCTTCCGACCTGCAAGAGGATGGCAAGTACTTTGAAATGGTCACGCTGGCGGGTTGGATCACCAAATTGCAGCCGCGCATTCCCACCGTCTGGTACCATCAAGCGTGGAACATGGCCTACAACATCTCCATCAAATTCCAGGATCCCCGGGATCGATGGCAGTGGGTGCGACGAGGGATCGAATTATTGCGGGATGAAGGCTTGAAGTTCAATCCCAAGGAAACCCTGTTGTACCGGGAGCTGGCCTGGTTTTACCAACATAAAATGGGCCATAATCTGGATGATGCCCACATGTACTTCAAGCAGATCTGGGCCGATAACATGTTTCAAGTGATCGGGGCGGGCCGGCCGAATTTCGACGAGCTGATCAATCCTCAAACGGATGAGGCCAAGGATCGGTCCAAGGCCCTGCGCGAAAAATTCAAGCTGGATCCCGCTAAAATGAAAGAGTTCGACGCTAAGTTCGGACCCTTGGAGTGGCGTTTGCCGGAGGCTCACGCGATTTACTGGGCCGCGCTTGGCCTGGAGGTGGCCAAGCGTGAGGAATTGATGACACTGAGGCGCGCGATTTACCAGTCCATGCAGCTTTCGTTCCACCGGGGCAGGTTGATCGAAGACCGGTTTAATCGAACGTTCGAGTTTGGCCCAAACTTGGATTTGATCGCGAAGGTCAACGAATCCTATGAGCTCATGCAGCAAGAAGAGCCCGAACAGAAGGATCACATCGGGACGGGACATAAGAACTTCCTGAAGGACGCCGTCTATTTCCTCTACACTCACAACCGCCAGACAGAAGCGCTGCGATGGCTGGCGTACTTGAGGGAGAAATATCCCGCGGCCATTCCGGCGACGATGGACCTCGACAGCTACGCCGTGGAAAGAGTCACCGAAGTGACGAGCGAGACCTCGGTCGACCGCACCAAGGCGGTTCTCCAAGGGCTCATCAGCAGCTCCTTTTACTACTTGGGCATCGGCGAGGAAGATCAATCCCTCGGACTGGACAGGCTGGCTCAACGTGCTTGGATCCGGTTCCAGGGCAAGATCGCGAATTCGACGAACCGTATCGGATTGCCTCCAATCTCGGTTCTCAAAAAGGATGTGCTGAACCGAATGTTGGACCCCGAGAAAGGCGTGAACCCTCTCCTCGCGGCGCAATTGCGGACCGCTCTGAACTTGCCCGCGCCGACGAACGCTCCCCCCCCCGCCGCGGCGACCAATGCGCCGACAAATCCCTCGCCTCCTCCCGGTCGCTGAAGCCGACACACCCGGCGGAGCATTGCTCGGCTTCGGCTCTCGAACGTCCGCTCAATTCCGGGGGCGGGTCTCATCCAATGAACCTTAAAACAGCGGTTGCCCCTGGTGAATCTTCGCTAGATCCTGGCGAGAAAGTCTTTCCGAATCACTCACCAGACCCACATCGGAAAGGCCTCCCTCATCGTCAAGGCTTTCTCACCCAAACTTTTGCAAATCTCCATGAGGTTCAGCTGCCGTTTTAAGGGTGAAAAGCTATTCGGACATTCCGGGCTGGTTCGGTTTCAGTGGGGTTTACGACGATGCGGTGAGAGTCGCGAAATCTGGGGACACGTTCGTCGAGGTCGGTTGCTGGATGGGAAAGTCCACGGTTTACTTGGCCTCGAGGATTCGTCGCAGCCGAAAGTCGATCAGATTTTTCGCCGTGGACACATTCAAGGGCAGCCCCAACGAGGAGCACATGCTTCAAATCGTGCGCGAGCACCGCGGCAGCGTCTACGAGGCTTTCAAACGCAATTTGCGGGACGCCGGCGTGTCGAGTCTCGTAAATCCATTGGTGTGCTCATCGATCCAGGGGAGCAAGGAATTCGAGCCCGGGAGCCTGAGCTTTGTGTTCATCGATGCCTGCCACACTTACAAGGCCGTTAGATCGGATATTTTGGCGTGGTTGCCCAAGGTTAAGACGGGAGGAATTTTGGCAGGGCACGACATCGGGACCTACCGGAGCGTCGCGGAGGCGGTGGAGGGCGTTCTCGGTTCCGTGCGGGTCAAAGAGAATTGCTGGATTTATGAGAAGGGCTAGCCCGCGAGGTCGCGGGATCCCCTTCCGAGAGAGAGCGATCGAACCCATTTCTTCTCGCTTTCCAGCCCTCGAAACAGCTTCTCGGATCGAAGTCCCGGCTCGTTTATACTTGAAAGCGATTCGTTGTAGTTCATACCTTTAGCGACTCGGAAATCGACGTCGGCGTTCTCCCCGTGTTTGCCCAGAGAACGTCGAGAGGAGCGGGAGTGCGATATGGAACAGTATGGAATTTATCTTGGGCCGGCGCTCCTCATGCTCGTGGCCTTCTGCGGCTGGTTGCTGGGCGCGAAGGCTCACAGGGGGATAAAGAGTTTTCGGGACGAGAAACATGAAAGTTTCCGTTCCCGCCGGCCATCATGAGCGATCCGGGGTTGAACCAGGGGCAGCGTGACAAGGAGGCGCTCCACGACTTCGGTTACGCGCAGCAGTTGCTCCGGGAGATGGGAGGTTTTTCCAACTTCGCCATTTCGTTCTCCATCATCTCGGTTCTGACGGGTGCGGTGACTCTTTACGGCGTGGGGCTGAACGCTGGCGGCCCGGTGGTCATGAGCATCGGCTGGCCGCTGGTGACGCTCTTCGTGTTGTTCGTGGCCGCTGCGCTCGCGGAACTCGCCTCCGCCATTCCGACATCGGGCGCCTTGTATCACTGGGCCTCGCTGCTGGGCGGACCGGCCTGGGGTTGGATGACCGCGTGGCTCAATCTTCTAGGCCTCATCGCGGCCATCGCCGGGATTGATTACGGATGCGCTCAATTCATGACGCCATTGCTAGGTTTGGAGGAAACACCCCGGAATTTCATGATGGTTTTCGGCGCTCTGCTCCTTTCCCACGCGATCTTGAACCATGTCGGGATCCGCACCGTCGCGAGGCTGAACGACTTCAGCGCGGTTTATCATATCGTTGGGGTTGCGGTAGTCGTGCTCGCGCTCGCATTCTTCGCGCCAAAGCAGCCTGTGAGCTGGCTGTTCACAAAAACATTCACCACCGTGAAGGAGCAGCCTTACTGGTTTGCGTTCTTAGGCGGCCTGCTCCAAGCCCAATGGACTTACACAGGGTACGACGCCTCGGCTCACACCATTGAGGAAACGAAGAACGCCCGCGTCAGCGCGCCTTGGGGCATTTATCTGTCGGTCGTCTTCTCGGGCATCGCGGGATACATCATGCTCCTTTTCGTGACCCTCGCGATCAAAGATTTGGACGCGACAGCAGGGGCCCCCAATCCGTTTGTCTACATATTCGAGCAGGCGCTTGGAGGCACCTTCGGCCGCGTGGTTCTTTGGACGGTCACGTTGGCCATGTGGTTCTGCGGGCTTTCCTGCATCACGTCCACATCCAGGATGATTTTCGCCTTTGCCCGCGACGGGGGGATGCCGGCTTCGCGACGCTTGGCCGCCGTCAGCCGGCGCTACCGCACGCCTGCCGCCGCAGTGTGGCTCTCGGCTCTCCTCTCTTTCCTTTTGCCCTGCCTGATCCTGCTGCTGGTCGCTGTGTTCCCCGCGAACCTCAATTTCTCAAAACTTTACCCGGCAGTGACGGGAATCAGCACGATCGGCCTGTACCTCTCGTACGGAATTCCATTGCTGCTCAAAGTCCGGGCGATCAGGCAGGGAGTTTGGGTCCCGCGGGCGAACGGACCCTGGAATCTGGGCTCTTGGAGCCTTCCTGTGAATGTGGTCGCGTTAATCTGGATCGCGTTCATCACCGTTTTGTTTGTGCTCCCCCCAAATGAGTTAACGGGATACATCTTTGGGGGAACGTTCGCTCTGCTGATCGCCTTCTATTGGACACGCGTGCGCGGCAGATTCCGCGGTCCTGTTCCCCAGGCGACGACTCGTTCGGAGCTGCTTCGCATTGAGGCTGAGTTCGAAAAGTGACAGCGCGTTCGCGCCGCGAATTGGACGGCTTCAATCCACCTTCTTCGCGACGCACCGGGGCGGACGCGGTTGTCGGAGACTTTATGGATCATCGACTCCATTTATATCCGCATCGTTTTTATCGATTGGCCCATGCCGCGCTTCCGTTGGCATACTGGATGCCATGAAAACAAAAGCAACGCACTTAAACTCGGGTTCCTGGGCTCATCGGCTCTTGGTTTACTCATTCACCACGCTTTTCGGTTTGCTGCTCTTCTTTTTGCTCGGCTTCGTCATGCGCGACATCGGCACATGGCCCGGGCCAGCCTATACCGACATTGAGGCAAGGTTGGGGGACCAAGCGCTTTCACGCGAGGCCACCGCGATTCAGACCCAGATCGAGGAAGCCACCAGATCCATCGAGGGCCGAAAGCAGCGGCAGACGGTGCTGCGGGACAGCACCTCCAATTCCGAGAAAACGATGAATCAATTGCTGGAGCTTTAAAGGCTGAGTCTCCAGAATGGTGTCGCCAGATCCGAGGAGGAAAACCAAGCGCTGGCCGAGAGCCAGCGCTTGTTCCTGGCGAACCAGGCGAAGTACCAGGAGATGAACGATCAAATCAGCACCCTTGGACTGGAGTTGTCGGAGCTCCACGACCGGCAACGGGCGGTTCAAAAGAGCATTGGGCAGAAGACTCCCGCCATCCAGCGTGAATTTCAGAGCGCGAACTCGCGCCATCAACTGAAGGTCGCGGCGGCTAAGCTCGCCGTCCTCGTCCCTTTGCTTGCCCTCTCAGTCTGGCTGCTCGCCAAAAAAGGCGTGTCCCTGTACTCGCCGCTCATTTATGGATTCGGATTCGCCGTCTTCGCGAAAGTGGGTCTCGTGATGCATGAGCATTTTCCCACCCGAATGTTCAAGTACATCCTCATCCTCGCGTCGATTGGCGTCGTGGTAAAGCTCTTGATTTATCAATTGCGCTCGAAAGCCTACCCAAAACTGGAGTGGCTCTTGAAGCAGTACAGGGATGCTTACGAACACTTTCTCTGTCCGTGCTGCGAGCACCCGATCCGGCGTGGATCGCTGAAGAACCTCTTTTGGACTCGCCGCAGTCTCAAGAAACTGCGCGTCCCGGACCATCTGGAAGCCGGCCCGGACGAACCTTACGTATGCCCTGTTTGCACGACATCTCTCTTTGAGGAATGTCCCTCGTGCAAGCGGATCAGGCATTCCTTGCTTCCCGCCTGCACCCATTGTGGTGCTTCCAAGTCACTGTTGCCCGAATCTTGAGAAAACCGCCAATCCGGTCATTTTCTTATTCCCCGTTCCCCTGTTTGGGAACGGTCAGAGCCGGCATTGGCAGCCCAAACCAGGCTTCGTGCTCAGGAAATTCCAAAATTCCAGGGACAAAAATTCCAGGGACAGACAAATAAGTCCAAAATTCCGGGGACAGACAAACTATTTAAGAAGTCCACGCTTTGGACGGAAAAGCAATCATACCAGCCGTGGGAATTTCAAAAGATGGCGAAAATCAATCTAACGCTATGGAATCGGGAGTGGAGGGTTCGAGGAACCCATTAGGAACGTGATTCTCCAAGGCGTCCGCCGCAATCCATGAGGAGCCCTGCCAGCATTGCCAGAGCGGTGGAACTTTCAGCCTGCATGGGGATCCTTCATGACATTGAATGGATGCCAGTGGAGGCGAATCCGAAGTAATCTCTCGCCAAAGTCCCCGAATCTCCGCAGGTTCCATTCGCGGGAATTCGCGGATCACCTCAGCAGTCACCGGCCAAGCTACCCGAAGGCGGAATTCCGCAGGTCCCTCAGAACGAACATCGACGGCCCGTCCAAACCCCGCACGGGTCGTGCTCCGCTTTCTCGACTAGGACTGAATCGTTCGCGAAAGGTTTGGAAAATCTCTTCCACGAACTCGCGCGTTCCGAAAACCGCGCCGTCCACGAAGTAGCGTGCCCGACATCGGGCATATTCATGGATCTGGAGTTTGCCTTTGGCGGCGATGACCTCCTTCACGCGCTCGGGATCAATGCCGCGCCGCATCGGTTGGCCTCGCGCGTCCAATCCTTCGTTCTGCTCGCCCTGGCCAAACAGCCAGACTCGGTAGGTCGCCATGGCCGATGTCAGCGATTCCTCTACTCCGTCCCGCGCGTTCATTAAACACCTGAATCCTTCCTTGGCGATCCGAATGCCCGCCACCGCTTCGCCGTAGCCACACCAACGATAATCCTTTGGGTCCTGCGTCAATCCCGCTCGCACCGGGTTCAAGTCGATGTAGGCTGCCATGGTCAGTAAGGCTTCTCCACACCCGTCCACCAGAACACTTTTGAATCGCTCTTCCCACAGGGTCCCCTTGCGGCCCGTGCGAAGATTGTACCAAGCGCTGAACCCCTGCTTGAGCAACCGGTTGAACCAACTCACATCCCACATGCGTCGGAAGAACCGCTCCAGCAGGGCCTTCTCCCCATCCCCATCCTTGGCCGCGCGGAACAGTTCGATCTGCGCTTTGGTCCGGGAGTAATCCTCTTCAAACTCCAATCCCTTCAGCATCTTCAACAATTCTTCGGCATTGGGCAGCACATCCGGGCGTCTGGGCACCTCCAAGAGAATGTGGTAGTGATTGGACATCACGCAGAACGTCAGCACCCGTACTTGGCAGAATGCTTCATATTCCCGCATCAACCGAGTAAAATGCTCTTTCTCCGCCTCCTCGAAAATGAACCGTCGATCCACAATTCGAGAGATGCAGTGGTAATGCCCGACGGGTCGATCGGTCGGAAACTTCAGCCTCCCTTGCCTCACGTAATCCTTTAATCAAACTCTCAAGTCACCTTCAAGCACTATCGTCAATTCTTTGTCTGTCACCGGGAATCTTTTATGGTCTTCACGGTCATCGTCATCGTGCCGCAGCCG
>SYMW01000150.1 GCA_005805305.1 Verrucomicrobiales bacterium | reverse complement strand
GCTTTACGACATCTACCACCTGCAGATCATGGAGGGAGATATGATCGCGACCATCAAGAAATACCATCCTTACATCGCCCACTACCACACGGGCGGAGTGCCGGGGCGGGCGGAGATCGACGAGTCGCAGGAAATCTATTATCCCGCCGTAATGAAAGCCATCGTGGACACCGGCTTTAAGGGTTTCGTGGCCCAGGAGTTTATTCCGAAGAGACCCGACGTTCTCGGATCCCTCAAGCAGGGAGTGCAAATCTGCGACGTGTGACGTGGCGTGCCGTGACTCGCGCCAGGCGATTTGCGCGCCTTCGAGGATAGAGACTTTTGCCGGCTAGGATTTGAGTCCGAGGCCGAGCTTTTCTTTGCAGTAGCGCAGGCTACGTTCGATTTCTGATTTCTGGTACTCTTGCTCCGCCTTTTTGCCGTCGACGCCGGCGGGAGCTTTCCAGGTTGCGCGCGGCTTTCCCTGTTTCGCGAGCGCAATGAATTTCGCCAGATCAGCGGCCTTGGCTTTCGGCCAAGGCTTCCAAAAATCAGCCTTGAAATAGGGAAATTCCTTGTTGAACCCGGATATGGTTTCTATATGCACCGGGACGCCTTTGCAGAGAACTTCAAAGCGGTCAAAGTAGGTCTTCAGATCCGTTGTCCCGTCGCCCATGGCGATCCATTGCACCGTGGCGCCGTTCTCGGATTCCCAGACCGCCGAATCCCTCAAGCTTGTGGTGACCGCATACGGCCCCAAAACCTCGAGGCTCGAAACGGGCTCTTCCAAGGTCCACAGAGCATTTCCAGAATCCAAGTTGGCTCCCACGAAATCCTTGCCTGCCTGCTCGATCAAAGCGACCACCTCCCACGCTTGCATATCTCCGGCGTGATTCTCGATCGCCACTTTCACTCCCGCGTCCATGGCCTCGGAGCGGTGGGCTTTCAACACTTTTGCCGTGTCCGCCATGCGGGCCTCGATGCCCCCTGGAGTGGACCGATCCTGTCCGTTTCCAAGCACCACCCGGAGCACGGGCGACCCGAGTGCCTTCGCGCATCGGATTCCCAACGACAAATGTTCGTCCGCGGTGCCCCATTTGTTCCTGAACGAAACCGACGTGGGACATACGCTCCAGGTTCCGAGATGGATTTGGAGCCCTTGATCGGCCGCCATCGACCTGATTCGTTTCAGATACGACTCTTCGAATTGCTCGAGGGCGTCCAGGTCCGATATAAACAAGGAATCGAGCTTCAAGGAAGCGGAGTAATCGATCAATTGGGGAGCTTTCCAGCCCATCGCGCGCACGGCGAAATTATCGATGCCGAGCTTGATGTTCCGTTTAGCGCGATTTTCCGAGTCGCCTCGGGCCGTGCAAATCGCTGCGCTGGCGACCGCCGTGGCGACTGTTTTGACAAAATGCCGCCGGTTGAACTCGTTCGGCGCGCTTTCGAGGCCGGATTCAGTCGTGGAGATCATAAACGTATTTGAGTTCGCAAAGGTTCAAGAGTCTTACGGCGGCGCTGCTCTGGAGCCTGCCGATTGACCCTCCAAGTGTCGCGTTTCCGCCGCTGAAAAAACAAGCACTTATTCCATGGCCGTTGGACGCTGGCGCAACGAATTCGCCGAAAGGCAAGTTTTGACCGATCTTCCGCAAACCACGATGAGTGACTTGGGATGAGATCTTTCAGAATGAATCAACATGAAACGTGTCGTTGATACGATCGAAGTGTTGGGTACTCTGGACCAGCCGGGGGGGGCTTGCGAAGTATGCGCCACGGCCCAGGCGGAATACGACGATCCTTCGGGCCGCTTGACCGTGAGGACGCAGGCATTTCTTCGCCCGTGCGATCTTCTTGTGAAGGAGAAGCACTTTAGGACTGATTGGCTCCCAACGAACGAGACGATTACGGAGTCGGTGGCGCCTGAAGAAACCCATGACGCCGCCAGATCGATTTTTCACCACTGGGTGAGAAAAGTTCGCGATGCCGCCCCTGAGCTTCGGCATGTGTGAACAAGACATCCATTGCCAGCAGCCAATCACCATCATCAAACGCAACTCAAACCCTATCAACCACAACTATGCTTCCCAAATACTCAATTGAATTTGCCACACGCTTTCGCGGGCACTCACAGACGAATCATTACACGACCGACGACCCAATCGTGGTCGAGGAGTTCCTGCTCGAGTTGCTGGAGCGCGGCCACTCCATTCTTGCCGTCAAACACGAAGGCGTAGCTCTCTCTACAGTCGAGTTTGACCGCCTCGTCAAAACCGCCGCGTGCCTGCTGGCGTCGAAACGCATCTGCGCTTCATTGGGGATCAAGCCCGAGGAAGAAAAGTATCGCTTCGGATTCGCGGCTTAAAGCCCGTCAAGACATCAGCGACCGATTCGTGGCGCCCCGATCTGGATTGGGGCCAGGCGTGAAGGATCTGACGCACCCTAGGGTGGCAGCCGGAATTGGGCGAGGCGAGGCGAGAGGCCGGGTTGCTGACCTGCTCGGAAAAGGGGGCTCGAGAGGGGTTCAGTCGTTCTTCCGTGAGTTCTGTTCATTGCCGCCCTCTCGTCGGGTCGCTTTCACGGGATGAGCACGCGCCGAAGCCTTCGAAGCCCCTGCCTGGTTCAGTCGATATTGGGAGATGGGAGATTCCATGCCCGGTTCCAAGGGGGAACACGCAAGGCGGAAAAAGGTTGGCATTGAACTCTGCCTGGTCAAAATGGCGCCAGCAGGCTTTTCGGGCGGCGCGCATTGAAATGATAAACACAAACGTTCCCATCGACATACAAGATCCGGTCAACGCGAGAATCCTCGCGGTCTCCGAGGATCGGCTGCAAGGATTTCAGCAGAATCCCATCGGCGAGATTGGCCAACTAACCGGGCTGGACGCCTCGTTGGTGCTGGAACGCATCAAGGCCATGCTGGAAGCAGGCGTGATTCGTCGTGTTCGGCAGACGTTGTTGGCGACGAATCTGGCGCAAGGTTCGCTCGTGGCGTGGGAGGTTCCTCAAGAGAAGCTCGATTCGGCGTTTGATTTCATGTTTCAAGAAGACCCGTTTTCGGGGCACGTCGTCACACGATCCACCGATACGGTGACGGCGGGGTCGAACTACAAACTGTGGACGACCCTCAAAGTGCCTCAGGGATATTCCATGCGAAAACACTGCGAATACCTGCGGGAACGAGTGGGCGCGTTGAGCTTCCGTTTGATGCCCGCGAAAATGCTGTTCACGCTAGGAGTGGGACACGTTCGCCGAAAAGGCATGGAACCTGGGAGCAGGGCCGATGTGGTCGCGGACGCCACCGTGGTCACTCTGGCAACGCTGAACGAGCTTGAGTGGAAGATTCTCGTCGCGCTCAAGCGCGAGTTCGAACCCTCGGAATTGGGCGAGGATTTGTGGCGGCCGCGCGCCGAGGAAGCGGGTGTGCCCTTGGGCCGGTTTCTTGAGGTGGCGTCAGATCTCAACAAGAGAAAGATCATCGGCCGTTTTTCAACTTTTTTGGAACACGTGAAGCCCCTGGTGACCGGAGAGCGTGTGACACGATTCAACGCTCTTTTTCATTGGGCAGTGCCCCCTGGCAGGGAACGGGAAGCCGGGGGTGAAGTGGGACGCCACCACATCATGACGCACGCCTATTGGCGCGAAGGCGGGCCGGATTTCCATAATGTGAATGTCATGGGAGTGGCCCATGGGACAGCCAAAGACTTGGTGCTCGCCCACAAGTCCGCGATCGACCTCCATCTCGCCGAAGCCGGAATCCCGGTTTCCTACACCAACGTGTTTTGGGGAGGGCGAAGCGAGATCAAGCCCTCCGAGATCTCCCCGTTTGCCTATCGCGAGTGGTGTCTGAGAGCCGGTCTGGATCCGGTGGCCTTGAGAAGCGACGAACTGATCGGTGGTTGATCCAACCTTAACACGGCAGTTGAACGCTGCGTGGAGTTGCAGAATCCGCGATGAGGAAAACTAAACCCTGGGGATCCTTTCGGCTCAAAGCTCCGCGAGAATCATTGCCAACAAATCCTCGTAGCGGTCCACCGCTTTGAAACCGGGGAATTGAGCCTTAATGGCCTCGGGGGCGTGGAAGAAAAACCCAACGTCGGCGGCGGCTAGCATGGCCGTGTCGTTGAACGAATCTCCCGCGGCGATCACCTTGTAATTCAATCCCCGCAAGGCCTCGACGGATTTTTGTTTTTGGTTTTGCTGTCGAAGGCGGTAGTCCACGATGCGTCCCTCCACCACCTCAAGTCTATGGCAAAGAAGCGTGGGCCATTCGAGCTGCCGCATCAGCGGTTTGGCAAATTCTTCGAACGTGTCCGAAAGAATCATCACTTGCGTTGTTTCCCTGAGCGTTCGCAGGAACGCCAGAGCTCCGTCCAATGGACTCAAACTCGCGATGACGCTCTGAATATCGACAAGTTTCAGATGATGTTCGCCGAGTATCCGGAGGCGGCCTCGCATAAGGACATCGTAGTCCGGAATATCGCGCGTCGTCAGTTCGAGTTCCCTGATCCCGGTCTTTTGAGCCACCGCGATCCAAATCTCCGGCACAAGCACGCCTTCCAAATCGAGGGTGACAACGGATTGTTTCATTCGGGCGCAGAGAATGTCAGGGTGAGAGTGGGTTGTCCAGCGGCACGCGACACGGTGCGGGAGGCTCTGCCCTCGAGCCCGGGCGCCCTCCGCTGCGGCGCTGTCAGCTACCGGCTTGGCTTCCTGCGATCACTTGCTGAGCCCGAGGTAGAGGACCTGGATTTCGCGAGGATCTGATGCCCCGGAACAGGAAGCGGATACAGGCCTGGACAACAGCCAAAGGTTTCGTGGAAAGCCTGGCTGAAATGGCTTGGGCTCGAGTAGCCGACTTCCAGGGCCGCTTCGGTCACGTTGTATTCCCCTGAGCGCAGCAGTTCGGCGGCTTTGTCCATACGCAGCTGACGCAGGCACTGGGTGATTGTCAGCCCGGTGTGGTTTGAAAAAATGCGGCTCAAATAGAAATGGCTGCAGCCGACCTTCCGGCCGAGTTCCTCCAGGGTTGGCGGCTCCGAGAGGTTTTGTTTCAGATGGAAATAAACCTGCTCGACTCGTTCCTCGGCCAATCGCTGTTGCCGCGTGCAGAAGAGTTCAGATTCCTCCGGGGGTTGCAGAAGAAACGTCGCGGCCAGTTCGATCGCCTTGCACTGATACCAAATGGGCTGTGCCGCCGAATAGACTGGGGGATGCCTGAGCGTGGACACCATTTGCTGCTGCGCCATGGTCATGCGCGTGGCGCCAACCGGTTTGTGGACCGAGGAGCGGTTCTTTATCACCGCACGCACAATGGGATGAAGCAATGATTCAATGCTCGCCAGATGGGCGGCCAAAAACTGGCGTGAGAATTCCAGGGTGAGGAACTGGTGCTGCTGTCCGGCGAGGCGCTTTCCCCCCAGGGGTTCGCTCTCTCGGCTGTAGAACCCCACAGTGTTGGGTTCAAAGTCCACCCGCTGACCGCCCCCTTCCACATAACCACGGCCGCACACGTTGAGGCAGAGTTCGACGCAATCCGGGTGGAAGCTCGCGGCCCAATCGAACTCCGTTTTGGCGAAGAAATCGTGCCACTCGACGCTAAACCCCATCCCCTTGAAGCTCGCAAACAGCGGCTGCCACCCTGTGCCCACCTCGTGCCACGCCTCGGCCTCGGAGAAGGCAGTGGCCGGGACTTTCGCGGCTGATGCTGGCTTGGTTCCAATGGAATTGGCTGGCATGTTCTATGGCTTGGGCTTGGGGCCGCCACTGCTGAGACTCAGTCTCAACAGCCACACCCTGCTTGGCAAGTCCGAATTGGCGGGGCGTCAGCGTCCCAGTGGCCGCGGATTGAATATTCTTCCTTCCTTTTTCTTGTCCGGATCGCGCGTCAAGCGGGATTTATCTCCCTTCGGACGCCCATTTTTTCATGAGGACGATGTTTCTTTCCACCACTGGATGGCCATTGCCAACATAAACAGCCATGTCGCTCTCGAACATTTTTTCAGCTTCGGGGCCTTGGTCGCCGGTCTCCGTCATCCATCGGTCGAGCTGGGCGCGCAGCGCCGAGAGAGCTTGCTGGTGTCCCGCGACACTGACGATGTTGGTCACCTGCCAGGGATCAGCCCTCCATTCGTAAAGCTCCTCGGGAGGCCGCTCCGGGCTGAAGAGCAACCTTTGGGCGAGCGAGTCAAGCTTGCCCGCGGCATGAAGGTTTCTCAGCGTTTGCACGATGGACTTGCCGTCTTTGTAAGCGTTTGGCTGCAGATGCGGCCGGCGGGGATGGAAATTGCGAATATACAAGAACCGGTCCGTGCGCACGCTGCGGAGCCGATCCACTGTTTCATCACACCGATCACGAGCCGCGAAAACGGCGCCGCGGGGGCTGTAGCTTTTCGAAAACACGTCCTTGGCTTGCATCGCGGCAGGGAGTGCGATTCCCGCTGTGCTCAGGGATAGGGCGGCCATGTCGATGTGCTCGATGAGATCCTCTCGCACGGCGCCGCGCGGGACACCTGGCCCGCGAGCCACGAAAGCCACATGCGTGCCCTCGTTGTAAAGAAACTGCTTTCCGCGAGCGTGGCTGATCCCGTGGTCGGTCATGAAGATCACGAGCGTCTTGTCGAGCACGCCTTCCTGCTCAAGCCGTGCCAGCACCAAGCCGACATGCCGATCGGTGAACCGCACCGAGTCCAGATAGGCCGCCCAATCGCGCAGCAGGACGGGGTCGCGAGGGTAATAAGGCGGGAGGATGACCTTCTCCGGATCCGTCGAGCTCCCCAATTCCTTCGATGCACGTTCGGAAAGTTTGCGGGCGGCTTCGTCGGTGCCGCCTCTCAGTTTTCCCCCGGCCAATTGGACTTGCATGAAGAACGGTTGATCCGGCCGCCGGCCGGACCAGTCGTTGGAATGGTACATCGATGCGTCCCATTCGAAATTGTAATCAGTTTTGCCGAGTTGATTGTTGGCGGCGGTCTGCCGCGCCGCGCGGTTCTGGTCCCGCAGCCCGCTGCCGATGCACGTGTAGTAGCCAGCTTTTTGGAGAAGAACCGGGAGCGGCGTCACTCCGGATGGCAGGCGAATTTTCTCGGCGCCGCGCCCGCTTCGATGTTGATGCGCGCCGATGCTGGTCTGGTACATTCCTGTGATTAAAGCGGAACGGCAAGGGGAACACACCGGCGCCGTGATGAAGGCATTGCGGAATTGCGTGCCTTCCCGCGCCAACCGGTCCACGTTCGGCGTTTGAATCAGCCTTTCGCCGTAACAGGAAAAATTGGGCGACATGTCGTCCACCACAATCCAAAGGATGTTGGGACGCCCCGTTTCGGCGGCATCGACTCGCGCCCCCAATAAACAAGCCGCGATGGTGAAGCCAAGAGCGATGAGGGAATTCAGGGAAATCATAGCTTATTGTCGTCGTCCTCGGAGTCGCAAGGTGTTGCCAGGTGTTCTTGCGGTGGGGGGAGAGTAAAGAGCTTTCGTTATAGGGGCAAGCGCGCTTCGTTCGGGACCGGGCAACCGTGCGTCTGCGTCAAAAGGAGGCGCCGACGCCACTATGGATGATCCGCAGATTTCCGAGCCGGGCGGAGAGCGAAGCTAATTCCAATGGGCTTTCAGGATGGGTCTCGTTCGCTGGCTCTTTCGACCTCTGGCGACGTTGGTCATTACTTGCGGTTCGTCAGGACGCGCGCCTCCTTCGCGCCGAGCCAAAGGTTGAAATCGCTTGCCCAGTGACCTCACTCGAAAGCCCATTCGCATAAACTGACTGAGTGCCGCAGGGAATCATCCTGCTGGGGATTTCGATCGGCCCCCCCCCGTGAGTTTTCTCAAAAACCTCGCCCAATGTAGAAAGTTGGGCTAAGCGAAATGACCTCCTGGGAACAGATTCCTCCCATATCTCTGTTCCTGAGATTCCATAAGGGCTCCAATCCAATCACGAACTGCTGGCGCTGATCATCACGATGGGGTTGGAGGGCGTAGCAAAGAGCGTGATTGAGCTGGTGTCGGACCCACGGAAGATGCCGTTGCCGTAGCGAGCGCCTCCTTGAGCCAGGCACGGGCGTAGGCCCAATGACGGTCGACGGAGCGTGGAGAAATTTCCAAGGCGTCGGCCGTCTCGAATTTGGTCATCCCGACGAAATACCGGAGTTTGACCACACGCGCGGCGGTTTCGTCTTGTGCGGCAAGCGCATCAAGGGCGTCGTTCACGGCCAAGATTTCGTCGTTCGGCATGGCCGCTTGGATTTGGGAATCCACCAATTCCTCGACTTTGATGCCTTCCCCCCGTTTCCGGGTGCCTTTGCGTCGGGCTTTGTCGATGAGGATGCGGCGCATCGCCTCGGCGGCGGCGGCGAAGAAATGGGCTCGCCCAGTCCAGGGTTGACGGGAACCGGCGAGTTTCATCCACGCTTCATGAACCAAGGCCGTGGCCTGAAGGGTTTGCCCTTGGGGTTCCATGGCCATCCGAGCAGCGGCCAACTTTCGCAACTGCTCGTAAACGAGCGGCAAAAGGCGCGCGGCAGCATCGGAAGCGCCTCCTTCGATATCCGCAAGGAGTTGGGAGACTTCCGTGTGGGCTATCCCGGACGAGGATTGGGGAGGATGTGTCAAGGAGACGGATAGTCGCGCGAGGAAATCCGCACAGTGGGTGCGGATGGCACGGTTTGCTTGAACCCAGCAACCCTCAGTAACTCCGCTAGCTGAGGCTTACGTTCCGGGATCAAGTTGAGGTTTTGGGCGATTCGGAGCACGGGTATGGCTTCGGAGTAACGCTTGCTTTCGACGAGTGCCCGGCCGAGCCAGTAGTGCGTGTTGCCGTTCGGCCTGGAGTCGATCCGGATGGCTTCCTGCCATGACTTGAGTGCCTCCGCAGGACGACCGGCCATCTCCTGGCAACGACCCAATTGGGCATAAGCGTCGATGGTTTCCTGGGAAGCGGGGGCGCTTTGAAGGCAGCGGGCGAGGACGCGCTTCTGTAGCTCCACCACGCCGTTCCTGAGCTGGATCGCGTCCTGACTCCTCCCGTTGGCGGCATAAGCGTTGGCCAGTTGGGACGTTGATTCCAGCTCCTGCGGGCTGTCCGAGCCGGCTAACCCACGGTGAAGGGGCAACCATTCCTCGCGGAGCTTGATGGCATCGTCGCGGCGGTTGAGTTGGTCGTAGACATTGGCGAGGCTGTCCATGGCTTCGAGCCACAACGGGGGGTCGTTTTGGGAAGTGAGCTTGCGCTGACTGTCCACGAATGCCTCCAGGAGTTGGAGCGAATAATTAGAGAGGTCCTGAGGTTTCGAAGCTGCCTGGGCCAACAGTCCGATCACATGGTTTGGCAGGCGATGACCTTCCGCGGAAACATGTTGGCACACACCAAAGGTATCCCCACACAAACGAACGGCCTCTTCCTGCCGCCCGATCCGAAGGAAGACCTCGGCCAGATTGAAGGCCAGTTTGATCGTCTTGGGGGCATGCTCGCCGCGGATATTGCGTGAGAGAGGGAGGGCCTCTTCGAGGAGTTTCATGGCCTCGCTGAGATGGTTCGGGAGGCCAAGGCCGGTGAGTGCTTGGGCTAACTCCTGCATGATTACCAGGGTCGTGCCGTGCTCGGTGCCCATGACCTTTCGTGATAAGCCAAGCGTCTCCTGGTAAAGGCGCATGGCATCTTCCTGACGATGGTGCGTGAGATAGCCATTCGCCAGGTTCATCATCGAGAGGATGGTGTCCGGCTTTTCGTCCCCATCCTCCCGGCGACATTTAGCGACGAACGATTGCCAGGAGGCGAACATGTTTGACAGGCTGAGCTGACCGGTGGCCATCTGGTACTCCTCCAGGCGGCGGAGAGCGTATTGGGTTTCCTTGTGATCGGCTCCGTACATCTGTTTGCGGGCAAGGTATACTTGTTCGAACATGCGGCCGGACGCTTTGGTGGGGACTCCGCCGTGGGAGAGCGTCGCGGCCAGATCCATCTTGGAAGCCAGGGTATCTGGATGTTCGGGGCCGAGAATCCGAATTCGATTCATCATGACGTCTTGCTGGACGTGTATCGCATCGTGGAAGCGGTCGAGCTGATAATAACTGAGGCCGAGTCGCCGCATGTTTTCGAGCGCATTGGTTTGCTCCAGCATGTTTTCCCGGCGATGGTACTCCAGGACTTTTTCCTGTAAAGCGAGAGCCTCACGGTGGAGCCCAAGCCCGAAATAGGTTTCCCCGATGGCAGACTGCCAAAGGGCTTGGCGTTCCGGTTGGGTTGCGTTGTCGGTTTCGAGACGTTTCGCCGCGCGCCCGAGAGTTTCGGCGACCGTGATCTTGTGGCCGTCGCGCTCCGGGTCGGGGCTTCGGAACACATCGGTGAGGAACTTCACGACGCCTTCCGCGTCTTCGCGCGCGGTCCGCTCCCTTGCCGCGGAGTCCCTAGCGGCTCCCGCCTGCCAGGCACTGAAGATAGTCGCAACCACGAGGATGGCTGCAAAGGAGGCCCCGACGGCGAACGCGGTTCGATTCCTTCTAAGGGCCTTCCGGCATCGGTAGACAACACTCGGCGGCCCCGCCGCCACCGGCTCGTTGTCGAGATGCCGCCGCAGATCCGCGGCGAGGCCGGTCACCGTCTCGTAGCGTCGTGCCCGATCCTTCTCGAGGCATTTCATGACGATCCAATCGAGGTCGCCTCGGATGCGGTTGGCCATCCGCCCCGGGTCGGTGGCGTGCAGGGCCGCGGTCGTCGCCAATTGTTCGCCTTTCAGCGTGCTGAGCCGCGTGCTGGGGCGAGGGGCCTCGACTTCTCGGATGTGTCGCCGGATCTCTTCGAGACCGGATTTGAATAGTTCCCGGGCATCGAAGGGCATCGTGCCGGTGATCAGCTCGTAGAGTAGGACCCCCATTGTGTAGACGTCGCTCCGGGTGTCGATGTCGAGACCGCCGAGCCCAGCCTGCTCGGGGCTCATGTAGGCCGGGGTGCCGATGAACTGTTCGAACGCGGTGAAGAGGGTGCGTTCGGTGAGTTTGACTTCAGTGGCCTTGGCGATCCCAAAGTCGATGACCTTGGGAACGGGACGGCCATCCTGGAGGCCGACGAGGATGTTGGAGGGTTTGATGTCCCGATGGATGATACCCTTCTGATGGGCGTGCTGGATGGCCTGGCAAACCAGGATGAAGAGATTCAGGCGCGCTGGAAGGTCGAGTTTGTGTTCGTCACAGTATCGGGTGATGGGAATCCCACGCACGAGTTCCATGACGAAATACGGCCGTCCCGAACCTGTGGCACCGCCGTCGAGGACTTTGGCAATGTGGGGATGGTCCATCATCGCCAGCGCTTGACGCTCCGCCTCGAACCGGGCGACGACAGACTTGGTGTCCATGCCGAGCTTGATAACCTTGAGGGCCACTCGGCGACGAACGGGTTCTTCCTGTTCGGCCATGAAGACCGTGCCACAGCCGCCCTCACCGATTTGCTGGAGCAGTTTATAGCGGCCGATGTGGCTACCCGGCCCTTCGAGGAGTGGAGCCTGGTCAAGAAGCGTGGCCCGGCCATCGACCGCTGTTGTGAGGAACGTCTCGGCGCAAGCATGATGCCCAATCAACCGTTCAATCCGTTCACGCAGCGCCCTGTCGCTGCCGCACGCCTTTTCGAGATACGCGGCCCGTTCCTGGATGTCGGAGAGTTCCAATCCCGCGAGGAAGATGGCTTTCTCCGAATGCGGATCGGTGGGAGGAGTCTCGTTCATGGCGCAGGCGAGCTCAGGTTGTTGGATCATTCCAAGCGGACCCGGAACCACTTCATGGGTGCGGCGGTATCCAACACCCAGGGACTTTTGGCATCGGGCAGGTCGACCCAATCGCCTTGGGAGAGGGAATTGCGGGTTTGCAAGGCACCGCCAAGCCAACGGACTTCAATGCCAGCCGCGGAACGGGCGAGATCCAGAACAGGGTAGAAGGCGATGTTTCCGATGTCGAACCCTTGAATACTGAACCATTCCTGTGGATGGAAATCGGCGGGCGCCCAGAACTCGGCAAGGGGATTGTCGGTCGCGGTGACGGTGTCAAGGGAGGTGAGGCCGCGGGACAAGTTCAACCGAGTGATTTTATTCCGGGAAACGTCGAGCCTAGACAGGTTGGACAAACCGTCAGGCAGGGTGAGTTCGGTGAAGTGGTTGTTGAACAGAAAGATTTCACGGATGTTTGGGAGCTGTGCCAGGAATCCGGTTTCGGTCAGTCGACAATTGGGGGCCCAGAGCTGGTCCACCGAGGGCATAGGCTCCGAAATCGTAATCCGGGTGAGCGGATTGCCATCCAATTCGAGTCGTGCCAAACTGGTCATCCCGACTGGAAGGACCAATTCCCGGAGTTGGTTTTTTGCCAGGGAAAGGGAGGAGAGTTGAGCCATGCCTTCCGGGAGCACGAGATTTGTGAGAATTCCGGGGGAAAGCGAGAGCGAAAAGAGATTGGTCATCCGTGGGGGAAGGGCGAGGTTGACAATGCGATTGGCGGCGAGCGTGAGTGACACTAGCTGAGGAAGCTGCGTGAGGAAATCGGCGTCGGCCAGCCGATTGCCGTAAAGTTCGAGCTCCACCAAAGGAGCCGAGGAAGGGGGAACAAATCGGGTCAGGAGATTGCTTCTGAGGTTGAGCGAGGTCAGGGTCGAGAGATTCGAAGGCAGATCAAGATTCGTCAGCGCGTTGCCGCTCAGATTGAGGGACTCCAAAGCGGTGAATTTACCGAGGAACGAGAGATCCTTGACCTGAGTGCTGCGGGAGAGCTCGAAGTGTTTGATCCGGCGGAAGGTAGCATCCGGGAGAGTGAGGTTGGTGAGTCCGACATTAGCCAGTTTCAAGGTGGTCAGGCCCGTCAGGGCGTCGACCCAGGAGAGATCGACGGAAGCGAGGTCCGCGAGATCCAGGGATTTGAGGTGGCTGCGGTCCGCAGGCAGGGCTCCTGGAGCCGAGAGGTCGATGGCGTTACTGCGAAGCGCCAGGGAGATAAGATTGGTGATGGTATCGGGGATGGAAAGGTTCGTCGTGCCGCAGTCGACGAGTGAGAGGCTCCGCAAGTTGGTTATCCCAGATGGGAGGACCAAACTGGGAAACCTGCACCCTTCAAAGGAGAGACTTTCGAGTTTGGTCAACGCGTTCAGCGGAGCAAGTCCGTCCTCCAGCAGTGCAGTGGCGGTGTAGGGTTTGCCGAAAGTGCCGTCGGGAAAAAAGAGGTATAATCCGGTGAATTCAAGGACCACTAGATTTGTGGCCGCCTGAAGGCCTTCGAGGCTGGCGATGGGCTTATCGAAAGGTGACCCAAGGGTGATCGACAGACGATCAAGGCGCGAGATGTCCGCGACGGTGATGCTGGCGTTGGGTGGCTTGCGTAGGGACTGGCGCAGTAACTTTTCCAACGTTGGATCAGGGATGGTGACGACTTGGGCGGCGAGGGGCTCGGGTATCAGGAGCAGTGCGGCCACCCGCAGTCCAAGTGAGAACAGTGCGAAGAAGGAGTGAAGGTTTGAGATGACGAGAGGCGTTTTCATGGATTTTTGTGGTTTCCGACCGGAAGGCAGGCTTCGTGCCACATCCGATCCTTATCCTTAGCAGCGAGATTTCTGGATGAAACGCGCCAAAAGAATGCAGGTTTCGGACTAATGTTTGCTTTGACGTTGGGTTAGATCATCGGTCGGGTACCAGAATCGGTCTGACTTGGCCATGGCCTCGTAGGCTGGGCTGTTTGGACGTTCGATGTGCAAATCGCCAAAGACCATGTTCCCGCCTCTATTGTGACGTCGAGCCGGACCGTTGGCCACCCATTCCGGCCCGACCATGCCTGTGTAGTCCGTCGGTCCAAGGAGACCTTCCATGTACATC
>SYMW01000149.1 GCA_005805305.1 Verrucomicrobiales bacterium | reverse complement strand
GTCCGGATATGCTCCGTCGTCGCGCCTTGCCAGAGATTCACTGTGGCACAACAAATGCCCACCGAATTCGTGAACGACACACTAGTTCAGACAGCAAGTCTCATTATGGAGCGCGGCTGTGTGGGAAGCATCAGCCGCAGCGCGTTCACCCGCCTCAAACCCTGCGACCGGTCCTGTGGACACAGTCGTGCTCCGATCAAAATGAGACTGCTGCTAGTTCAGAGGGTGTTCCTTGAGCAGGTCGGCAGTGTTGTATAGCATCAAGCGGCCGGGGTTGGCGTCGCGGATTTTTTTGACGGCGGCGGGTGTGATGGGGTCCGCCTTATTGCCAAAGCTGGCGCGGACAAACGTCAGGACGGCGGCGAGTTCGTTGTCGTTGAGGAGACCACCGAACGCTGTCATGGGCACCTGACCGTCAAACTTCGTGCCGTTGACCTCGATGGGACCCATCAGGCCGAAGAGCGTGAGCTTGATCAGGCGCTCGGGGCTGCCGGTGACCCAAGAGCTGTTTTCCAAGGAGGGAACCGCGCCCTCGAGACCCTTGCCGTTGGGCTGGTGACAAGCGGTGCAGTGGGCATCGCGGTGATAGACTTGCTGGCCCAGCGTGTATTGCCGGGCCGCGGCGCCATCGAGATGGGCGGGCACAGGCATGGCGACAAACTCCGGACGCTCGTCCTCGGCGATGCCGCCGAGACGGTCGATGGAGGTCTTAACCACTTCTTTGCTCCAATTGTCGAGCACCTGTGTGGAAGCCACAGCGGCAATTTTTTTCGCAGCGGCGGTGTCGGGGAACCACGACGCGGCGATGGTGGCTTCAAGGCGAACGCGGCCGTGGGAATCAGCGGCGGCTTTTTCCAAAAGCGCGGCGCTGTCGGTGATGCGGTGGGTGTTATAGCGCAGCACGCGGACAGCGGCGGCGCGGGCGCGATGGTCTTGGCTGGCGAGGAGTTCGCGAAGGAGCGATTCGTCGGTGGCGTTGAGGCCCCAGGTCGTCCAGAGCGCCTCGAGCTTGGCGTGAGCGTCTGTTTGTTTGGCGGCCCAGGCTTTCACCGCGGGCAGCACCTCGCTGGTGGCGCGGCCACGGAGTTCGCGGCGCGTGCGATAGCGGGTGCGGGACTCGGGCGCTTTCAAGTTTTCGAGCAGCGTGGCCAAGGGCGCCCCGGCGACCGGCGCGGGCTTCACGAGCGGGCGGCTCGGATAGGTGATGCGATAGATGCGGCCGTGCACGTGGTCGCGCAGCGGGTCGCGAGCATTGTGCTGCATGTGGCCGATGAGCACGTTGTGCCAGTCGATGACGTAGAGCGAGCCGTCGGGCGCGAATTCCAGATCGACGGGGCGGAAATTGCCATCGGAGCTTTTCAGCAGGTCGTGGCGGTGCGTGGTTTTCCAGCCGGTGCCGTCCTCCTCGATCTGGTGCTGCTTGATGCCGAGGAAGCCGATGGCGTTGCAGAGGATGATGTCGCCCTGCACTGCATCCGGAAAATGCCGCGAAGAAACGATCTCCAGGCCGGACGTCGGGCGGACGGCGTGGCCTTTGGGGATGAGATCCTGGGTGGGCGGAGCCTTGCTGCCGAAGGTGGGCTTGATCTGCACGGGCAGCGCCCAGTTCATCGTGGGGCCGGAGGTGAAGAGGAGAAAGTCCTGGCCCCAATCATCAAAGATGTAGCCCCACGGATTGGGGATGCTCATCTGGATGGTGCGCTCGAGGTGGCCGCGCTGCGGGCTGTAGCGGAAGAACCCGCCATCCACGCAACGCACCGGGCCGTAGGGGGTCTCAACATTGCTATGGAGAAAGACGCCCTCGCAGAGCATGAACGCGCCGCTCGGGTCGGCGGTGTAAGCGCTGATGGCGTGGTGCGTGTCGTGCGTGTCGAAACCGCCGAGGATGATTTCCATCCGGTCGGCTTTGTCGTCGCCGTTGTCGTCGCGGATTAAAACGAGATTGGGCTCCTGCGAAACATAGACGCCTTCCGGCGCGAACTCGAAGCCGATGGGCAGATGCAACTTGTCGGCGAAGACCGTTTCCTTGTCGGCTTTGCCGTCGCCGTCCGTGTCTTCGTAGATGATGATTTTGTCGTTCGGCAGCGCATCGCCGGGGCGGTAATGCGGATACGTGGGCATCACCGCAACCCAGAGCCGGCCTTGGTTGTCGAAGCTGAGCTGCATCGGATTGGCGAGGTTCGGAAACTCCTTCTCGCTGGCGAACAACTCGACTTTGTAGCCCTCCGGCACGGTGAGCGATTTCACGGCGTCATCGCCATAAAGATACCGCTCACTGCCGTTCTTGTTGCTTGGAGCAAAGTTCGAAGGCACGGGCGGAAGCTGCCGGGTGCGGCTGTCGTCCACGGAAAGGTTCGTCTTTTTTCCCGTGGCGACTTCGTGAATGAGCGTGTCGCGCAAGGTTGTCATCTCGCGGGTCTTGAGCACTTCATCGGGGTAATTTTGCGGGCCGTAAGGATTATAGCGTCCGCCGTAAGCGTGAACGCCATTGACGAGGTTGTAGTCCGCGTTCCAGAAATAATCCTTGGCTTTGACGGCGGCGTGAACGAGCACGGGATCGGCCTTGGAGACACGGGACTGAGGGCCGTAAATACCGGTGGCGAGAAGCTCGGCGATGCTCTGATAGCCTTCGTCATTGGGGACAAATCCGCCAGTGGTGAGCGGGCTGATGGCCTTGGCGAAAAGATCGAGCGTGGGCTTGAAGAGGTCGATGAAGGTGAGCCTGTGCTTCCGCGCGACGTTGGCGATGGCGGCCGTATACAGGGTGAGGTTGGTGTTTTCTTTACCGCCGTTAGGCAGGTCGCGCCTGGCGGACTGGTCTTCAAACGCAATGGGCGACACCAGGACTATGCGCGGCGCGGCCTGGCCGTTGTAAGCTTTGCCCAGCGTGTGCAGCACCCAGGCGTCGAGTTCAGCCTCGAAGTGGGCGGCCTTGCTGGATCCATCGAAGGACTCGTTGTAGCCGAAGAACGCCACGATGGTGTCGGCCTTCAAATGTGTGAGCCATTGGTCTGGCGTGCCGTAAAAGCCCTTGCCTTTGTGGACTTGTTTGTCCGGGTGAAACTTTTCCGCGCCGGGAAAGGCCCATTGCGATGAACGCGAAGGATGCGGGCGAAATCCGGGCGTGTCACCGACGTGGCCCATATTGCGCAGAATGAGCGCCTGATCGGGGTAGCGGAGGGCGAGCTCTGTCTCAATGCGGCTGTAATAAACGTCCCGCTCCGCAAGGCCGTTGCCGAGGAGCACGATGCGCTCTCCCTTGGCCGGTGGGGCCACCGCCTGCGGACGCCGGGTCGTGGCAGTGGCTGGCTCCGCGGTCAGCGCATGCTCGGCCTGGGCCGAAACTTCATTGTTGGCGGCCTGCCGTTGCGGGCGCGCTTCGGCTCTCGCGTTGTCAGGCGTGCCCGCTTCCGCAGGTTTTCGGGCTGCCTCGGGCTGATTGGCCGCGGTTGCGGCGCTGGCATTTCTTCTGGCTCGGGGCGTGCCCTGGCCAGCAGGAATAGGGCTCTCGAATCCCGCATAAGCCGAGGGCTTCACGCCGGGTGCATGCCCGCCATTGGAAAACGTATTCGGCGTGTAGGGACCGACAACATCAATCGTGAGATCCGGCTTGATTGCGGCTTCGAGTCCCGCGGCCCAGAACGCGGCGTTGATCAACAGACGACGATAACCGGCATTGAGGATGTCCTCCGAAGCCCCGTAGAGCGAAGTGAAGACGCGGCCTTCCTTGCCCGATGCGGCCTTGTAAGTGCGCGTCCATTCCGAGGGCTGGGGCGGCTTCGTCGCATCGACCAGCGAATCCGGCGTCATGCCATTCAGCGGCTGCGCCATGGTGAGCACTTGACCGCTCGCCGGTTTGCCCACGTAGCCGCCGGCCTGCACCCAGATGTCCCTCACGCCCCGCAGAATGGGATGCTCCGCCTGCTCCGGGACCACCGTGATGCGCGTGCTCTGCTGGTGGTTCCTCCCGTAGTGCCCGATCCACGACTGACCCAGGACTTGATGGCCCCAACCGTCCGAGTAGTCCGCTCCCTTGTAGTCCCAACTGTATTTCGCGAACGGGCTGTCCATCTTGATCTTGAAAGCATGAGTGGCCGTGCGCAGCCCGATGACCGGCCCGCCACGATCCGTGTAAGCGGTGACGTGCTTCATCTGATCCGCCGGCAAATCGCGGAAGCGAAGGAAGAATACGGCGAGGTCAGCCGTCTCCAGCGCCTCGATGCCGGGCATGTGATTCGAGGCGGGGGCGATGCCGCCGCTGGAGGAATCAACGGAGAAAACTACGCTGCACTTGAAGCCGTGGTGTTTCGCCAGGATACGCGCCAGCGCAGGAATTGTTTCCTCCGAGCGATACTCGTGATCGCCCGCGAGGAAAACGATGTGCTTGCCTTTACCCGGCCCGTTCGTGCCTTGAAAGACCAGCGGCTCCGCGCGGATCGAAATCTTCGCCAGAGTGACGAATGAGAGGATCGAAAGAAGGATGTGTTTCATAGTTTTAGTTCGAGCATTCAGCGCCGGGAGTTATCATGGAAGGGGTGATTGGTTAATCAGCCGATGACGGAAGGCGCTAATCTGCCTCCCTGGGTTGATTCCACAGCCGCCATGGATCATTCAGGCGGCGCATTCAAGTCAGCAGTAGCGCCTCCATCTCCTTCAATTCGCCGGAGTGGCGTGGATCGTCGGGGAGGTCGACGAGGATGAACAAAATGTTCGGGTGTTTTCCGGCCGGTTCAGCGGCGCCGGTAAGGAACGAACCGAACAGGGCACTGGCCAGTGCGCAAAGCCCAAGCCAGCGGTTCATGTTGATTTGCATGTCGAGTCGTATCCGCATAGTCCCCTCGATAAAGGTGAGCGGCAAGAGGTATAATTTTGATCCTTCATTCGGCTCTTCAAATCATCAACCTAAAACGGCAGTTGCCCCTGTTGTATCTTCTCAAGATCCTGGCGATAAAGCTTTTCCGAATCACTAACAAGATCCACAAGGGATATGCCTCGCTCTTCGTCAATCCTTTCTCATCCATGCTTTAGCAAGTCTCCACGAGGTTCAACAGCCGTTTTAAGGCTGAAGGTAGAGGGGACTGAGCTGCCCACAAAACACGCGCCCACAGCCAACCAGGAAACGGCCACTCTGTTTAGCCTTGAGGAGCTTGTTGAAGGGTCGGCGTCTCTTCGCCTCAATCCCGATCCTTGGGCAACGTCTCCACATACCTCTTCCAAAGATCCAACTCCACGTAGAGTTCGAAGAACTTGGCCGGCCTCAGTTCGGAAAGGCCGACCATGATCCACTTTTTTCCGGACTTTTCGTCCAATCGAGCATCCAGCTTGGACGACACCATCACGATGGGGGCAAAAGGATCTTCGGGTAGCTTTTCATACCACCCGCGGTTCGGAAACCGACGGAGATACCAAGGCAGGGGCCAATAGTCACTTTCCGGTGCGATGATCTTGATGACTGTTTGATAGCCTTCGGGCGCGACTTTTGCCATTCCTTCGGCTCTCTCCACCAGGGTCATGACGTCCGGCACGGTCTGGGCGTACACATAGGGGTTTCGCCGATCGGACGCATACTCCGCCCCTGCCAGCCAGGACTGCCGGGCGAGGTGCAGGACGGCCAGGACCATCACCACGCTGAGCACGGCTTGGGAAACTCGGGATCGGCATCGTTGCCAGAGCCAGGTGGCCCCTACTCCCGCCATCAAGATCATGCCGAAGTAAAAGTTCAGCAGGCACCAAGGAGTCTTGTAGGGTATGGCGCAGTAGATCCCCGTCAACACGAGGGTATAGAGGGCAAGGAATCGGTGGAACAGCGCCCGCTTCGTCAACAGGGAGATTCCGATGCCCAGGGCGGCTGGAGCCAAAATAGCGGCTTCGCTCCAAATGGGACCCTTGGCGGGATGAAACCACGCCAGTCGCTCGAGATAGAAGAACCAAGGATGGATATGAGGGGAGTGTCCTCCGGCGCGCTTCAGCCAGGGGAAATAGGTGCGGATGGAGTCGAGTGGGCCTTGAGCATGCGTGAAAAACGAGGTGAACAGGATCAACCATACCAGAAACAGGGCGCCCGCCGCGAGCGCGAGGTGTGTTTCGCTGATGCGAGCGAGCACTGCCTTGGGTGTGGGTAAGGCCCCGGTCGTCCACCACGCGGTGATGATTCCAGCAACCCCCATGGCAGCCAGGCTGAGAATAAAGGTCTCCTTGGTGGCGACCATCAATCCCAGGCCTGCGCCGGCGAGGGCCGCCCAGAGTCCTGAGGCTTTTTGCGAGTAACGCCATCCAGCTCCGAGCGTGACCGCCGTGAAGAAGATGAGGAGCATTTCATGGATGAAATAGCGGCTGTAGAAAACCATGGCGGGGGAGATTGCGACGAAAAGTGACGCCCATGCGACTGCTGGGCGTCCGATACCGTCGACCACGAGCAGCAAAGGAAGGATCAGAGCGACGCCGAACGCCACGGTGACCCAACGGAGCGTTGCGTCGGAAAGTTGGCTGGCCGAGCGAGTCCCGCTCAGCCACAAAAACGGAAGGCTCGCGTAGTGCAACGTTGGCCCGTGATGCTCCTCGGGATCATAGGCGTAGTCGCCTTTCTCCCAAAGCTCACTGAGCGTGACCGCATTGACCGCCTCATCGTTGTGGAGCGGTCGGGTCTCGAGTCTCGGAACACGCAAGGCGAGGGCTGCAAGAACGGCGAACAGCGCCGCAAGCGCACTCCATCGATTCATTTAGCTGGCAAGGCGTAGACTTCGATTTCCTGCCAGGAGTTGATGGCCGACTGGTTGCTGCCTCGGGTATAGCCGCGCACATACCGGGCGTTGATCCCCTTGGCAGGCACGACCCGCCCAAACTCCAATTCGAAATACTCGCGATCCGTCCCGACTCCCAAGCCCGAGGTGTTGTCGGTGTCGTTGTTGTAGAGGGTGGTCACTCCAGTCTTGAACTCCGGATCGTCGGATACCTGCAAAATGACGTCCCGGACCGCCTGGATATAGCGGTGGTCATGCCACATCGCAATTGCATGGATGGCGAAGGAATGTCCCAGATCCACTTGGACCCACTGCGTCCCTTTCTTGAATTCAACGACATCGTCATCGAACGGCTCTTTCTTACCATCGGTCACCTGTTTCAAGTCCCCTTGGAATGGAGAGACACTGCTAGTGACTGTTTTCCCTGCGGCGACGTTCTGAACATCCTTGGGCACCTGGATGGGGGTGGGCGCCACGTCGGAAAGAGGTTCGACGCCGGGACCTTTGGGCAGATCCTGCGGAGTGCCCTTGAGAGTGTGCATCGGGAGATTGAGAGCGAGGGGGACCGTTGCCCCCTTCTCCGCGGCGGGGACGGACACGGCCATCAGCAGGGTGGCGCATCCAGCTATGAACAGAGCCTTCGATAAAACAGTATGCATGAGTTGAATCTGAAGTCCCGCCTGAGTTGTCTTCATGCGCGGCTTGATCTGAGTCAAAGCAGCTTCAAGCTGCCAAAGTCTCGGGTTCCTGTGGTCAGCCCAACTTCCAATCACCCCGGTAGTCGACAGCCCTGAGCAGCTTGTCAGCAGTCGGATCGTCCATGACCCGTTCGCTTTTCGGATCCCACTTCAAGGCGCGGCCCAGGGCGGCGGAAACATATCCAAGAAAACCCGGGGTAATCGAACGATGAGCCGTCTCGGCGGGCGCGATGCATTCTTTGCGGGTGCGAACGCCCTCGATGAAGTTCATATGGTGGTCTCCTGAGACGTAGGCCTTGATGGGGCCCCGATTGAAACTGGGGTTAATCCATTCTTCGTTGGAAGCTTCGATCTTGCCACGGTCCACGAAAATCCAGCCGTTTGCCCCAGTCCACTTGGTGCCCATCCGGTTTTTGTTCGAGAGGGACGAAGTGATGCCCCCTTCGAATTCGCATTTAACCTCGTAGTTGATGGGATTGTCCCACATTCCCTTCTCGGGATAAGAGAACCCAACGGCCTCCACTTTCGTAGGCCCGCTGTTGTCCATCCCCAATCCCCAATGGGCGATGTCGTTATGGTGTCCAATCCAGTCCATCAGTTGTCCACCGCCGTAGTCGAGGCACCATCTCCAGTTCCAATGAAGCCGATCAGGGTGGAAAGGCAGATAGCGGCTGGGGCCGCACCAGAGATCATAGTCGAGATCGGCGGGAATCGGGAGGCCCATCCTTCCCTCCTTGTCTGTCTTGTTGCCGGTGGGCAGACCCACTTCCACATGCTGAATCTTGCCCAGGAGCCCGTTTTGAACCGCTTCCACGGCCATGCGAAAGTTCCGGTCGGAACGTTGCTGGGATCCGGTCTGGAAGATCGCCTTTCGCTTGGCGACTTCCCCGTAAATCGCCAGGCCTTCCGCGAAAAGATGAGTCACAGGTTTCTCGCAATAAACATCCTTGCCGTTGCGCAGCGCTTCCAGTGTGACCAGCGCGTGCCAGTGATCCGGAGTGGCCACGATGACAGCATCAATGTCCCGACGCGCGCAGAGTTCGCGGAAATCGGTGTAGGTATCGCATCCCTTGTAAACACCGCTGTCCTTTTTCTCAGCGTAGTATTTCTCAACCGCGGCCTTGCGTTGATCGCCATGTGCCTTGGTCACGTCACACACGGCGACAATTCGGGTGGCATCCCGCCGCATGAAGCCGTTCATGACGCCGGTTCCCTGGCTTCCCACACCAATGACGCCCACGTTGATGCGTTCGCCGGGGGAGATGGTTCTGCCTTGTCCAAGGGCCGAGGAAGGAATGATGGTAGGAGCCGCAATGGCTCCGGCAGCTAGTTTTAAGAATTGTCGTCGCTTCATGGGCAGAAGGGTATGCTTCCGAGCCTCCATTTCAACAAAATAACGCGACACAAAATAGGGCATCCGAGGCACGAATGGGTCTAATAAGGCAGGAGTATCGAGAGCATTGGTTCCTTTCCAAGTTCTCGACAACGTAACTGGCAAGGCGCTCGTTTCGCGTTTTGAGGCTCGGCACAATTCACCGCTGTCTTCATTCGCGTTCATTCGTGCCCATTCACGGTTGACCATGACCGGATCGGATCTTGCGCTCTGATTTGGCCGGACCGTGGCCAGAGGCCGGTCAAAGTTCAGAATGCCTCACCTGGGAAGCAGTCGGCATCCTGAGATCGCGAAGGAAACAGCGGTTCTCATTTTGGGATTTGAGAGGGAGGGAAGAGTGATCGTGGCTGAAGGTTTTCATTCTTCCCGCTGAACGCGCGATTTTCTTGGGCGTGCCTGCAAGGCGGCTCGGGAGCCATTCGATCCTCTGGCAGTTGACTTTCAAGGCGTCCTGGCCTTCGGCCAAGGGGACCTGATTGGCAAAAGGGTAGGTGTGGGTATGCCACTGGCTGCCGACTTTGACGCGCTGCTAGATCTCACCCAGGTCAGGGCCGGGTTGGAGGAGATTGACCCACGCAGAAAGGGTTTTGTGCGAGTCGGGCTTGCAGGTAAAGAGGAAGTGAAAACCGTGGAGCAGGGTTCAGCGACAGAACGGTTGATGGGCGTAGAGATCGTCACCCAGCAGGGTGACTGGACCCGAGAGATAGCGGGTGGCGTTGTGTTCCAGCCAGCGTTTGGAGGCCGCGAGCTCGCAATCTTGCTTGGTGTGGCCATCCTGCGGGGTGATGAACTCGGGCCGCAGGGCGATGACCTCTGACTTGCTGGGGGCCACGATCACCGGGGTCACCGCGCTGTGATAGCAGGTAATTTCTCCGCTGGCGTGTTCGAGGGAGGAACAGCACGGGCAATGGATCTTTTTGGAGGAATGATGCCAGGTGCCATCCAGGGCGATGAGGGTCGAGTCGTGAACCGCGTGGAAAGCGGCCAAGATGCCCTGTTCACGGAGGGTATCGTAGACTCGGTCATACACCGGATAGAGAGTCTGGGGCGGGACCGGATCGAGCATCTGACGGATCTGGTTGTCACTGGGGATTTGGTTGATGGCAAAGAAGCTGGCGGCGTTGTACTGAGCTCTGGCCTGTTGCATCGCCTTTTGATGGGCGAGGAAGGAGGGTGACTGGGTGAAGAAGACCGAGAAGGCGCTGAGGCCGAAGTCTTCCATCGCATAGGAGAGATTTTTGCCGGTGCGCCGATTCGTCAGCCCGGTGAGGACCTCGCGGAGGAACCCGACCAAATCTTGGAAGCGGGTGCCCTTCATGCGCAGAGCTGTTGCCGAAACGTTGCGCCCAAAGGTTTGAGCAAGACTTCCTTGAGCGGCCCCTGCGCCGCCATCCCGGGCGCGTTGCGTCCACGGCCGGTGGTGGTGCCGACGGGGATCCAACCGGCCGCCCGGTAACACGTGCCGGAGAAACGGCCTCGTTCAACAAAGGTCTCCACCAGATGGATGGGATGACCGTATTGATCCTGCCAATCCGCACTGAGCCGACGGGTGATCAAGCTCAAGATGTGGCTGGCCAGATGCGGCACTTGGACCCAGGACGGAATGAGGAACCGGGTGTTGTTGGTGAGAAAGCGCAGGCCCTGGTGCTGGGCCAGCTTGCTCCAGCCGATGAAGATGTCACGGGGACGGCACTTCCAGGCTGCGGACCCGAACAAAAGACAGGCCAAAGGACGACCGTGCCGGTCGCTCACCAAATACTTGAGGTTCTCGCCGACGCAATTGCGATGGCTCAGGTAGTGGTAACGATGAAGCAGAAACTGGAATAAGCGGGCTTGCGTAGTGCCGGGATTGACTCGATCCACACGCAAGGGCCGCACCGCCTCCAAAGAGGTCTGCAAGGGGCTATCTTCGTGGGGGACTTCCACCGGGCTACCGTTGCGCGACCCGTTCACCGAAGCTCGCTGGCGGGCAGGCAGATCAATCCACCCTCGGT
>SYMW01000148.1 GCA_005805305.1 Verrucomicrobiales bacterium | reverse complement strand
GTGCCTCAAACATTTTGACCTTGCGTTGCGCCCTGAAGGGAAACCGTTGGGATGAGTGTTGGAATCGCCTAAACGACTCCGATTATCTCAAAATCAAGGTCGCCGCTTGACCTCAAGGTTACTTTGGCGTCACACACCCGACCGTAAACGCGAAGGAATCGGTCCCATTGAAGTTAAGATTCCCCTTGTAGCTCACATTGGGCGGCGTGCCAGTGAGCGTACCGTTCGCTGGCGGGGTGGAGATGGCAAAAGTGAGGGGTTCCCCTTCCGCGTCGGTCCCTTGCAACGTGACCGGGATGGCGATGTCTTCCGTCGCATTCAACGAACCAGCCGTGGCTACTGGAGGCAAGTTGGCAGGGGTGTCGTATTGGATCTCATTCGAGTTTGCGCTCTCAAAGCCGTCCGAATCGAAGGCGGTGGCGACAAAAAAGTAGGTTTCCCCGGGATTCAGCCCGGTGACGATTGTGGATGTGACGATGCCCACCTCTTTGTTCAAGGTGTAGACTCCTCCAACCGGCTTGCGATAAATGCGGTAACCCGCGAGTTTAAAGTCAGAGACGGCATCCCAGGCGAGCGTGACTTGGGCCGCTTGAAGCATCCCCCCAGCAAGCATGGCGGCGCAGAAAGCCATGAGGCGGATCCCTGTGTGGAAGAGTGCAAAGCGCCCGGCTCGATGATTTTTCAACATGGATCCTGTGGTGGTTTTCGGCAGTTCGCGGACGGCAACGTAATCGGGGATGCCCTTCTTGTGCCGGAGTTCGACCATATCAAATCGGGCAGTGCATGTCCACCTTCGGATTCGGTATTCGAACGGTGTGGCTTAAGCATGGTTTTCTGAGGAGTTGACTAGGGCCAAGGATTTGTCGAAACTGCTCCCTCGGACGCGAATCCTGGCCCAGACTGACCCGTTTATCGAAGAGCGGTGGGGGGCCGGATGCCAATCTTGGGGTCGTTGCTGGAAGCCCGTCGTCTCGTCTTTTGCGAATCGGAGAGAGAGGGTGCGATGGCCGAGCCAACCTTCTAGTTCCATTGAGTCTCGCGGGGAAACGCGACCTGGAAAGCCGCCGCCGCTGGGGAATTATTCCCTCGTCCCTCCCAGACTTGCCGAGCGGCTTCGTGAAGCATGCTATGAAAGAGACAGTGATGGTGGTCGAAGACGTGGCGGAGGTGCGCCATTTCGTGAGCCATATCTTGGACAGCGAAGGGTATTACCCCCTGGTTGCCGCGGACGCGGCGGAGTTGAAGCAGGCCTTGACGGGGCCGCAACCGGACATTGTGTTGCTCGATTTGGGGCTGCCGGACGGAGACGGATTGGATCTGCTGCCCCTGATCAAAAAGCAGTGGCCAACGACGCAGGTGATCGTGCTGACCGGCAATGCGACGTTTGATGCCGCCATCGAGGCCACGAAGCGCGGCGCCTACCATTTTCAAACCAAGCCTTTCGACACCAAGAATCTGTTAATATCCATCGAGCGCGCCGCCGAGTACAAGCGTCTGACCGAAGAAACCGGCGCGCTTCGCAAGGCCCTCAGCACCATGAGCGGGGACGACTCGCCGGTCTTCCAGAGCGCGGCTATGAAGGCGGTCGTCAGAACCGTGGAGCGTGTGGCCTCAAGCAACGTGCCCGTGCTCATCACCGGGGAAAGCGGCACTGGCAAGGAAGTGATCGCGGATTTGATCCACGCTCTGAGTTCGTGTTCCAAGGGCCCCCTGGTAAAAATAAACTGCGCGGCGTTGCCGCGTGATTTGATCGAAAGCGAGCTTTTTGGATCCATCGAGGGGGTTTCACCGGGGTCTAAGGAACATCGCGAAGGGCTCTTTCGACGGTGTGAGGGGGGGTCTCTGCTCTTGGATGAGATCTGCGAGATGCCCGTGGACACTCAAAGCAAATTGCTTCGCGTGATCCAGGAAAAAGAGGTGCACCCAATCGGAGGCCGGACGAGTTACAAAACCGATTGCAGGATCATAGCGCTCACCAACCGAAAGCCCGAGGAGGCCATCAAAGAGGGCAAACTGCGCGAAGATCTTTTTTACCGGATCAGCACCGTCACACTCCATCTGCCGCCCCTTCGGGAGCGACGCGAGGATATTTTGCCGCTTGCGGCTACTTTTCTGAGGAGGTATGCCGCCCAAGAAGGCCGGACGATCGAAGGATTCTCCCCCGCCGCCAAGGAAAAGCTGCGCCTCTATGATTGGCCAGGCAACGTTCGCCAGTTGCAAAACGAAGTTCAACGAACGGTGCTGATCAGCGAGAATCAATTGATCGGGGAGTTCGATCTCTCCTTCAGCGTCGGAGCGAACTCGGAGTCCGACGTCGAAGAATTGACGCTTCTGGAAGCGATAGAACGGAACACGATCGCCCGGGTTCTCAAGGAGACGGGAGGGAACAAAGTCGAGACGGCGAAGCGCCTCGGGATCGGCCGTCAGACGCTTTACAACAAGATCAAGATCTACAATATCGAGGCTTCGTGATGAACCCCGTAATGAAATACCTGCCGTATGAATCAGCCTGAATCCAATAACTCGAGCCGTCGTTCTTTTCTGACCGCGTTGGGAACTCTGGCCGCGGCGCCGCTTCTCGCGCGGGATTACCGTCCGGGCGCGGCTCCGGTGCGCTATCCAGAGCCAGATGTGCGGGTCCTGGATCCGCGATTTCAAAAATACAAGATCGGCAACACCCCCATCCAACGCCTGCACACGGGGATGCTTTGGGCGGAAGGCCCGGCCTGGAGTGGGGTTGGAGGCTACCTCGCCTGGAGTGATATTCCAAACAACATCCAGCATCGGTGGCTAGCCGATGACGGGCGTGTGAGCACCTTGCGAAAGCCCGCGGGGAACAGCAACGGAAACACATTCGACCGGGAGAGCAGGCAAATTTCCTGCGAGCACGGAAACCGCAGGGTGGTGCGCTACGAACGCGACGGTTCCGTCACCGTCCTCGCTGACAAATACAATGGCAAACCCTTCAATGCTCCCAACGACGCCGTGGTCCACCCTGTGGATGGCGCGATTTGGTTCACGGACCCGGGCTACGGAAGCCTGGGGGACTACGAAGGGAATAAGGGAGAACTCTTCCTCAAGGAAGCGGTGTATCGGATCGATCCCTCCGACCGGAAAGTCACTCTGGTCACGGATGCAGTCTTCAAGCCGAACGGGCTTTGTTTCTCGCCCGATTACAAGAAGCTCTACATCGC
>SYMW01000147.1 GCA_005805305.1 Verrucomicrobiales bacterium | reverse complement strand
CTGCCGTCCGACCTCGGCGTCTTCACCACTCGGCCGGGAACGTTGACCACCGACTTCATCGTGAAACTGCTCGACATGGGCACGGAGTGGGTGCCCGTTTCGAAGGAGGCGGACGCATTTGAAGGTCGAGATCGTAAAACGGGCGAGGTGAGGTGGACCGGCACGAGGGTGGATTTGGTGTTTGGCTCGAACTCACAACTCCGCGCCTTGGCGGAAGCCTATGGGTGCTCCGACTCGGAGGGCCAGTTCGTCCACGACTTCATCGCGGCCTGGAACAAAGTGATGAATCTGGACCGCGTCGACCGCGCGTCACGATTCGAGCGTGAACCAATGATGTTCCACTCCCTTTTCCTTTTGTTTGTACTGGCGGCTTGCCAAACCCAGGCGCAACCAGCGGCCCCTGCCGGGGCTTCTGGGCAGGCGGGGGGCCGTGGGCCCTCGAATGACGCTTACTACAAGCTTGGGCCTGACTCCCAGCCCATGGAGGGTGTGCCAAAGGGAAAATTCAACGGCCCACTTGCTTTGCCCAGCCAGGTTTTTCCGGGCGCGCAGCACACTTATTTCGTTTACGTTCCAGCACAGTACGATCCGGCGAAGACGGCGGCCGTGATGGTTTTCAACGATGGGCAGGCGATGATGGCGGAGCCAGGGGATGTGCAGGGGCACCGGGTCTTGGACAACTTGATTTACCGGCGTGAGATTCCGGTGATGCTCGGCGTGTTTATCAATCCCGCCCGGCGCCCCGACCAACCCGAGCCGACGCCTCGCAACTGGGGAGACGGAACCACTTTGCGGGCCGAGGAATATAATCCGCCCAACGACCGGTACGCGCGGGTGATTGTTGACGAATTGATGCCTGCTCTTAAGAAAGATTACAACCTCTCAACCGATCCGGAGTGGCACGGGATCATGGGAGCGAGCTCGGGCGGATGCGCCGCTTTCGCCGTCGCTTGGTTCAGGCCGGACGATTTCAGAAAGGTCATCACATTTGTCGGGAGTTTCACGGACCTTCGCGGGCAGCACATTTATCCGGAGTTAGTGGAAGCCAGCGAGCGGAAGCCTATCCGCATTTTCATGCAGGATGGCCGCAACGATAATCGCGCCCTGCGCGGCGACACCTACAACCCGAAGCGGGATTGGTTTTTGCAGAATGTGCGATTGATGCAGGCCCTGACGCGAAAAGGGTATGACGTGAATTACTCGTGGGGCATTGGCAATCACGGCCAGAAGCAAGGGGGCGCGATGTTCCCGGAAATGATGCGCTGGCTCTGGCGTGACCATCCGGTTTCCACGGATCCCAGAGACACCGCGGAACGTTCATTTCGCGCGCCCGTGGCGGCTCCCGGGGAATCCCCGGCGGCGCGGGGTACGCCGGTGAAGTGAATCGCACGCCCTGGATCCCAAGTTAGTTTTGAAAGGACTCCAAGAAATCCGCCTCCCCTCCTCTCATTACCTAACGCATAAAGCGGCCTCGAGGTCGCGCACTATAATGCTCATGTGCGGATAACGATTATCGGGATCCCTTTCGAGACACTTGAGCACCACCTTTTCAAGCGACTGCGGGATATCCGGATTGATTTCGCTTGGGTTGACGAGTTGCTGGGATCGATCAAGCTGTTTGACCAAGATTTCCTTGGGGGTCTCGCCGGGAAAAGGTTTTCGGAGGGTGAGCATTTCGTAGGCGGTCACTCCGAACGCAAAAATGTCCGCGCGGTGATCGACCTCGCGACGCCGCAGCTGCTCTGGGGCCATGTAGGCCGGAGTGCCCGAATGCTCGCTCAAGACGCGTGCCTTATCGGGCCGCGGGATGGCCAAATCGAAATCGATGAGGCGCACGGTGCCGTTGGGGGTCACCAGAATGTTCTCAGGCTTGAAATCCATGTGCATATAGCCGCATTCGTGGACATGTTCCAGAGCCCGAGCCATGTTGATGAGAATGTTGCCAAGATGCTCTTGGAGGACGGGATCGCATCGGCTGAGGAGGAGCTTCAGGTTGGAGCTTTCCAGATACTCCATCGCGAGATAAAGATCCCCTCTTATTTTTCCGTGCCCGTTGTAGGCGATGATGCAATCGTGCTGATGGATTTTTGAGAGCACTTCGCAGCCCCGAAGAAACCGCTTTTTATCTGTGAAATTAAAGAAAGAATTGTTTTGGAGGCGTCGCAGGGCAAGGACCTTGCCATGGTTGTCCGTGGCGAGCCAAATCTCGGCCATGCCCCCGCAGTTCACGAGTTCTTGCAGGTAATAGGGACCGTACTGCCCCTGTTGGGCCGTCGATTTGGACCTTGATTCGTCGCTATGTGCCATGCCAATGCTTTGCTGGGTGTAACAAGAAGCCGAATGCGTGCCAAATGATTTGTCTGAGAAGTGGGCCGTTCCCTCCCGTGCTTTCGGGGGCACAGGAGAATTTTGGGCTTTGACGGGGTTCAGCCGGAGCCGCTTCCATCAGTCGTGAGTTCAGAAACGTGAATGCCGGAGTGTCCAGGGTGAAGCCATCTGGCCGCCAACTAAGTGGCGTCTCTTTACTGGGACTCTACCTGGTTTGGGTGTTTATCGGAGGAAGTCTGGCCGCGCCTTGGGTCTATTGGGCCGCTCAATCGCTGGCTGGAATGGGATGGCTTCCGGAGTCGCTGGAGCGGTCTCCGTTTCACCGGTATGTGAACCGGATGTGTTTGGTGAGCGCGGTGGTGGGCTTGGTGCCTTTATGGAGGCGATTGGAAGGACGCTCATTCGGTGGAATTCGAGAGTTTTTCCCTCGTTTGAACTGGAGGGACTACGGTCGCGGGTGGCTTCTGGGATTTCTGTCGTTGGCCGTGCTGGCCCTGGCCGTTGTCGCGGCGGGAGGACGAGGCATCCAAGGCGCCGTTGAAACGTCACGACTGTTGTCCCACTTCTGGAACGCTGGGATCGCCGCTTTGGTTGTGGGATTTCTTGAGGAGGTTTTGTTCAGAGGTGTGCTCTTCTTCGGATTGCAGAGGCAGTACTCCTTCGCGACCGCGGCTGGGTTGAGCAGCGCGATCTATGCCCTGGTGCATTTCTTTCGCCGCCCCACCCCGCCCCCTGCTGTGGAATGGTGGACGGGGTTTCAGACACTGGCGTCGATGGCGCAAGGATTTTTCGATCTCGGCACTTTTTTGCCCGCGTTTCCGAATCTGTTTTTGGCGGGAGTCATCCTCGCCATGATGTTTCGAGTCACGGGAACTCTCTGGTTCTCGGCGGGTTTGCACGGCGGGTGGATTTTTTGGTTGAAAACTTATGGCCATCTCACGGTTCCAACCGTCATCGGTCGGGATTGGTTATATGGGACGAACCGCCTCATCGATGGCTGGCTCGGGACCGCATTACTGTGTGGCGTGGGCGTCTTTTGCTGGCGTCGATGGGGGCAGAATTCGTCCTTGTTCCCTGGCTCGCAGTCAAGGATTTCGAGTGGCAACTCCTGAACAAATGGAAGCCAGCCGAGCATCTTGTTTCTTGCCACGATCCTTGATCCGGTGAGATGATGCGGTCTCGAGACCGGAGGGACGGGACATTCGCGATTCTTTCTATTGGAGTGCAAGCGATTGGCCGGCCGGGGGCAAAGAAGGAGGTTCAGAGTGAGATTCGCCGGGGATTTTCGTGGTTTATTGGAGGGGTTTTGCGCATTTTTTTACCCGCCCTGTTGTCAAGTGTGCGGACAAAGCAGGGCAGCGCCTGCGCAAGGGTATGTCTGCCCGGCGTGCATCGCCCAGCCCGGCGCCGTGCGTTTTATTGAGTCGGGTTTTTGCGGTCGTTGCGGCATTCCTTACGGAGGCGCCATAACGGGGCGTTTCGCTTGCTCCAACTGCTCGGGGCTGGATTTGGCCTTCGACTGGGCGCGCTCGTCCGTCGTGGCCACGCCTTTTGTGCTGGATTTGATTCGCCGCTACAAGTATCACGAAGCGACATGGTTGGAACCTCTGCTCCGGGACTGGCTGGCACGCATGGCGAGCGAGGTTTTGAAGCCTGGTCATTGGAACTGGATAGCGCCCGTTCCGCTTCACGAAATTCGCTTCAGAGAACGCGGTTTTAACCAAGCGGAGCGACTGGGTCTCGGCTTGCATTCGGCCACTGGAATAACTTTGAACAGAACTCTGCTGCGACGTGTCAAAGCGACACAAACCCAAACAACCTTAAATCGCGCGGCAAGAATGCGGAACATGGCGGCGGCTTTCACGGTGTGTCCCAGCGTGGATTGCAAGGGCAAGCGGGTGTTAATCGTGGACGACGTGCTGACCACGGGGGCGACGACGTCGGGTTGCGCTGCGGCTCTCCGCCGGGCTGGGGCGGAGTTCGTGGGTGTTTGGACCCTGGCTCGGGGCAAATAACTGAGCCCGAATTCTCAATCTCAAGATATGGCGACTACATCGATTACCCGCAAAACCCTTGGCTTGGAGACCGTTGAACCCGCGCTCACGCCCCCGCCTGCGAACTCGGACACGTCGCTGTTTAGGAAACGGAAAATCGGCCCGTCGCAGTCGCGGAAGAAGGAAATCCCTGAGGGATTATGGACAAAGTGCCCCGAATGCGAAAGCATGATTTATGATCGGGAGCTGGATGAGAATCTGAAAGTTTGCCCGAAATGTTCACACCATTTTCCCATCGGGGCCAGGGAACGAATACACGCCCTCGTGGAGACCTGCTCTTTCGAGGAAATGGACCCAACAATGAGAAGCGTGGACGTCCTTCAGTTCACGGGAGTGGCGACCTATAAGTCGAAGTTGGATTCATACCAAAAGAGCTCAGGTCAGAAGGACGCCGTTGTGACGGGTGTGGGGAAGATCGGACCGCACCGTGTGGCGCTGGGAGCCATGGATTTTGGGTTTTTGGGGGGATCCATGGGATCGGTTGTGGGCGAAAAGCTGACTCGGCTGGTGGAGGCGGCGACAGACAAGGGGCTGCCCGTCATCATTATTTCCACAAGTGGAGGAGCTCGCATGTATGAAGGCATGTTCAGCTTGATGCAGATGGCAAAAACCTGTGGCGCCTTGGCGTATCATGCCAAGGCGAGGCTCCCATTCATCAGCATTTTGACCCACCCCACGACGGCGGGCGTGATGGCGAGTTTCGCGAGCATAGGAGACCTGATATTGGCGGAACCAGCGGCAATGATCGGCTTTGCGGGCCCACGCGTGATCAAGGATACGACCCAAGCGGAACTTCCAAAGGGCTTTCAAACAGCCGAATTTCTCCTCGATCATGGGTTGATCGACGCGATCGTCGGGAGAAAGCAGATGAAGGACCGTTTGCTATTTTATCTGGATTATCTTTTGGAAGGGCAACGACAAATCAGCGTGCTGGGTTGAGTTTGTTCTCACGACGGTTTTGTTCCCGTCGCCAAAATCGTTTCAAAATGGGGTGGTTTTTCTTCTTTGGCCACCAAGGCCACTTCCACCTCTAGAAGTCCGGCTTCCTCGAGCCATCTTTGAAGGTCCGCTTCGGCGAATCCGAGCCATCGATCGCCATACAGCTCCTTCACGGCCTCGAACCGATGGGCTAGCAAATCCAGGATGACGGCTTGCCCTCCCGGTTTCAGGATCCTGTGCGCGCCACGGATGGCTCTGGAAGGCGATTCGGCGTGATGTAGCGCCTGGCTTAAGATCACGAGATCAACGCTTGCGTCTTCGATCGGCGGTTCTTCGAGATCTCCAAGCCGGAACTCCAAGTTGTTAAGTCCGCCCGCGCGGGCTTTGCTGGCACCGAACTCAACCATCTTCTCGGAATTATCGACCGCGATAACCCTTTTTGCTCGTAACGCAAGCAATTCACTGACAAGCCCTTCCCCGGATCCTAGGTCAGCGATGACGAGAGGAGGCAGGATACGCAGAAGGAGGTGTCCAAAAGCCTGCCAGGAGCGGCCCGGCCCGTAGCTCCGATCGAAACGTCCGGCGACTTGATCGAAATAAACTTGCGCGAGGTCGTGGCGCTTCATGAGAGATCGCCGGAGGTTTACTTGGTCGGCCGGATAGTGCGTCATCTCCCGTGCTCCGGCGACGGCGGATTGCACCAGTTCAGCGGCAGGGGACGCGAGGTTTGGGACGATTTTATAGAACGTGCGTTTGCCGTCGCGCCGCGATTGAACGATCCCGGCTTCCTGCATCTGACCCAACTGGGTGGAGATTCGCGACTGCCCCATGCGCGTGATTTCCTGGAGCTCATTGACGGAGAGTTCCTCAGATGCAAGGACCCCGAGAAGACGAAGGCGGGTGGGATCGGCGAGAGCTCTCAGGATGCGCAAGGTAACGGCCATAAGCAACCAAACGTGTCACATCGCAAAAAAACCATGTTGACGCATGCCAAACATCATATATCTTCTTATCAAGATACGTCAATATTTGACTTTTTCCATCATTACCCTCTAACACTTCATGAGCAAGAACTACATTTTTTCTTCCGAGTCCGTCGGGGAAGGGCATCCTGACAAAGTCTGCGATACCATCTCAGACGCCGTGCTCGATGCGTGTCTGACCCAAGATCCCAAGAGCCGGGTGGCCTGCGAGACATATGCCAAAAGCAATATCGTGGTCGTGGGAGGAGAAATCACCACCAAGGCGAAACTCGATTACAACGCCATCGTTCGCGACGCGATCCGGGAGATCGGCTATGTCCATGACGACGATGTTTTCCATGCGGACAAGGTGTTCATCACCAACTTGATCACCTCTCAAAGTCCGGACATCGCTCAAGGGGTGGACGCCCGGGCGGCGGATGGCAAGGGGACGGAAGAGCAAGGAGCCGGGGACCAGGGACTGATGTTTGGCTTCGCGTGCGACGAGACGCCTGAACTGATGCCCGCTCCGATCATGTTTGCCCATCGGCTGGGTCGGGAGTTGACCAAAGTCAGGAAATCCGGAGCGGTGAAGTGGCTCCGCCCCGATGCCAAAAGCCAGGTTTCGGTTGAGTATGTGGACGGGAGGCCTGTGCGTATCGCGAACGTGGTGGTCTCGACCCAGCACGCCGCGGATGTGAAACACAAGACCATTAGGGATTTTATCATCCGGGAAATTGTCAAGAAAGTCATTCCAACGGAAATGCTGGATCGTAGGACCGAATACCTGATTAATCCGACGGGCCGGTTCGTGGTCGGGGGGCCCCAAGGAGACACGGGGTTGACAGGCCGGAAGATCATTGTGGACACCTACGGTGGAATGGGGCGGCACGGAGGCGGGGCGTTCAGTGGCAAGGATCCATCCAAAGTGGACCGGAGCGCGGCTTACATGGGCCGTTACGTGGCGAAAAATGTGGTGGCTTCCGGAATTGCCACACGTTGCGAAATACAATTTGCTTACGCGATTGGGCATCCGGACCCGGTTTCCGTGGCTGTGGACACGTTCGGAACGGGGAAAGTGAGCGACGATGTCATCACGGACGCCGTGCGGCAGGTGTTCTCCTTCAAGCCAGCGGCCATCGTGAAGCAGCTGAACCTTCTGCGGCCGATCTACGGAAAGACCACCAATTACGGGCATTTCGGAAAGGTCTCCGACGTGGCGAGCATTACGTGGGAGAAGACTGACAAAACCGAGGCGTTGAGGCGCGCCATCAAGTAGGGGGGTGACGGACCCCTCGTATTCACCACCCATCCAAACAATTCCAAATCTTTTTCCCACCCAATCTATGGCCAAATCCAAACTCAAAGCCAAATCGGGGCTGACGGCTGTCGCCGCCCTCGCCGAGGCGTCGGCAGCGACCGCTAATTTGTCCCATTTCGTCAGCCTCACTCCCCCAGGCAATGACTTCATCGTTCGAGACATCGCACTCTCCGAGTGGGGACGAAAGGAGATCGCGGTCGCGGAACACGAAATGCCTGGACTGATGTCGGTTCGGAGAAAGTATTCCAAGCACAAGCCTTTGAAGGGGGTTCGCATCACTGGGTCATTGCACATGACCATCCAAACCGCAGTCTTGATTGAGACCCTGGTCGAATTGGGGGCGTCGGTGCGGTGGGCGTCTTGCAACATTTTTTCCACACAGGATCACGCGGCATCCGCGATTGCGGCCACGGGAACTCCGGTGTTCGCATGGAAGGGAGAGACCTTGGAAGAATACTGGGAGCTGACGCTCAGGGCGGTCTTTTTCCCGGGAGATTTGGGGCCCGAGTTGGTGGTCGACGACG
>SYMW01000146.1 GCA_005805305.1 Verrucomicrobiales bacterium | reverse complement strand
TGGAGCGCGACTGTGCTGAAAGCCAGTCGCAGCAGCATCTCAGGCTCGCTATCACGCCAAACCTGCTGCGGCTGGTGCTTCGCACACAACCGCGCTCCGGGCTGCCAGCCAAATTCACCGTCAACCTGCGGATGCACTGATTTGCAGGAGCCTGGATGAGAATGGTTTGACGAAGTGCTTGGCATATCTTTTATGGATCTGGTGAGTGATTGAGAAAGACTTTATCGCCAGGATCGTGCGAAGATTCGCCGTGGGCAGCTGCCGTTTTAAGGATGACATGACCGGGCGAGCTCCGGCGCGGCCAACCGAATTTCGAACTTGGCGGCGGGCTTTGGACAAAAAACTCAGTCAGCGCCGGGGTTCGGAATAGAACTGCGATGGGTCTCCGAACGCCGCATCAGTCTGCAGCTTTATTGTTTTGATGAGGATGCCGATTCAAGGAACAATCCGGCTGCCAGGCCCAATCACTTAAGAATGGCAAGCCTTGAAGGCATCCGACAAAACCACCGCGAATCTTAGAAGATCACTCAATCAAGTATGGCTTTTATGACTTCAACCCACGGCATTTTCCCTTTAGTAAGCGTAGTTTTGTGCCTCTTGGGAGGAGTGTCCGCCTATTCGCAGGATGCGACGATCACCGAGCAGCCTAGTGACGTCACCCTCACTGAAGGCGACACACTCAAACTCTCGGTTGGCGCAGCCGGGCAAGAGGCGCTTACGTATCAGTGGTATTACCAAGCTTCTGAGGCTGCTGAACCCATCCTATTGCCCGGCCAAACACAGGCAACGCTCACCATCAATAATGTGCGGCTCGATCAACAAGGATTGTACGCGGTGCTTATCAGCGATTCTGTCGAGAGTCGGCTGGCTGTGGTTGTGGTGAAAAAGAAAACCATTCCTCTTGCGATCACCCAGCAACCGGTGGGTACGACCATCGATGAAGGCGCGAGCCTGCGCCTTTCAGGGCAGGCCCAAGGCGAGGCGCCCCTCCGATTTCAATGGTTTTTCAGCGCAACCGCTGGCGTGAAGCCTTCGACCGCGCTGTTGGGAGCGGTCAGCGGCACTTTCACAGTCAACCCGGCCACTCCCGCCTACAGCGGTTTTTATCTTCTGCGCGTGACAGATGCTTTGGGAAGCATCGACAGCGCCGTTGTCCAAGTCACGGTCAAACCCAAGCCGAATACTCCTGGAATGTTGGCGGATAATGGGTTTCGCCCCGAGCGTGATGGTTTCAGCTTCGAGAATTACGGAAATTCGCAGAAACCCGTCAATCTGACAGCGGTGGAAATTCGGCGGCTGTTTGGAGACCGGGCTTGCGCGACGATCAATGGGAATGTCTGCATCCTGACGCCTCCCGGGAAGAAATGGTTGGAACAGCAGAGCGAGGGCATGGACGGAGGCCACTGTGAAGGGATGGCCGTCGCCAGCGTGCTAATGTTCTCCAAGCATCTGGATGTGAAAGGCTTTGGCGCCGATACCACATTTGCCTTGGATATCCAATCCACCCTGCTGCAACGAGAAATCGGCCTTTGGTTTGTCACCCAGTTCACAAGCCCCACGACCAAGACAACCATCTCAGGCACCCCCGTCGAAATCGTCGACCGCCTCATTCAAGTGCTGAAGCCAGGATCCACGGAAACGTACACGGTCGGAGTTTACGCTCCGCCGCCACAAAGGGGTGGCCATGCTGTCACGCCTTATGCGGTCCAGGATATGGGCAACAACATCTACAACGTGCTTGTCTACGACAACAACCATCCCGGCAAGACCCGCCGCCTCATCGTGGATCGCACCAAGAACACATGGGAATTAAGCCTCTCCACCAAGCCGAGCGAGGAGGAAAAACCTTGGTGGGGTAATGCGAGTTCCAAGTCCTTCGAGATCTCTCCATCGAGCCCGCGAACCCAGATTCAAGACTGCCCTTTCTGCGAAGAAACAACGGCCGAATCCGCCATCCGACAGCAAGGATTGAACACTGAGGAGCGTTACAGCGAGATATACGTCGAAGGGAATGGAGTGTTGCTATTGATTACGGATCCGCAAGGCAAGCGCTATGGTTATGCAAACGGCACCTTTTTTCAAGATATCCCGGGGGTGAAGCACCGGTCCGTCAAAGGAAACGACTCTCTCTGGAAGGATAATTTGTCACCGATATTCTTTGTCCCTGTCGGAATGCGGTTCAAATTGACCTTGGACGGCTCCAATGTGGCCCAACCCACCGAATCGTCGGTCACGTTTATCGGCCCGGGCTACGATTTGGCTGTCGACCATATCATGCTCGATCCCGGCCAAATGGACACGATCGAGTTTAGCGCCGACGGCACGGGAGTTTCTTACACCTCCAGTGGCAACGAATCACCGGATATCACTTTGGGGTTTGAGGCTCGGGGCGCGGATTTTGAGTTTACCGTCAAAGGCGTGGAAACCGGCGCCGGCGCCACGATCAGCCTGAAAGTCGACGAAGCCAAAGGAACCTTGTCTCTATCATCTTCTGGGAACACTCAGGCTGCGTTCTACGCCCTGGCGATGGGACGATTCGACGAGGACCATGCCCAAGAGTTTTTTCATGACGAGATCGCCCTCGCTCCCAAAGATGCCGCCATTGTGGAATTCGGCAAATGGGGGGGCGAGAAAGCTACTTTGCCTCTCTTGATCGACAGGGACAACAATGGCTCCATCGACCAGCAAATCGACTTGACGGATGAGGAGGAGCCGGGAGTTACCCACCCCAAACTGCACGCGATGGCAGAGGCGTCCGGACGCGTCCGAATTTCATGGACGGACACGAATTCCAGTCTGGTCCTGGAATCCACCACGGCCTTGGGATCCGTTTGGAGTCTCGTGCCCGCGGCGCAGATCGTCACCCAGGGCGCGAGCAAGAGTTTCACTGACACCTCCTCGACAGGCGCCAAGTTTTACAGGCTCCGGATGAACTAGCGGCGAGGGGTGGCCAGTGCTTTTACCTCAAAGCCGGTTCAACAACTCTTCGCCGTCTCGCAGTTGATCGGAGTCGCCTAGCAGCAGGACTTCGTCTCCGCTCGCGAGCACGAAATTCGGCTCTGGATTGTGCTTGGTGGTCTGCCCCCGCCTGAGCGCGATGATGGACGCCCCGCATTGGGTGCGCATTCGCAATTGAGCGATGGATTTGCCAGCCGCATGACCCTTCTCGGCGAGCGTCACGGTTCGGAGATCGGCCTGATCCAACAGCGGCGGAAGCGGCCGAACCGGTTCGGGCTCATGACGGTGGTGGGGGCGGTCGAGAGTTTCCTGAATGGCCGCCTGGGCCCGAGAGTAGAGCCGGACGAAATGCGCTTGCAGTGTCACGGCCAGCGCCCCGGCCAACCCGCAAAGCAAGATCAGGATTTCCCAAGGCGGCAGCAAAGGCGCGCTCAGCGCCAAAATCAGCACGCTCATGGCCACCGATCCCGCGAAGAGGATCGTGTTCGAGAGAAGCGTCCGCATCGCCAGTTTTTGCCGGTGGCTGGATCTCTCGCGAATCGCGAGCTCTGAGAGAAGCATGCTCAAAGCCTGGAGCTTCCGCAAAAACGCCACCACCACGGGCAGGCTGCATAAAAGAGCGCCCAGGCAGAGAAGCACCTTCTGGCCTCCAGCCCACGCCGGCAACCCTCGCAGCAGGTCCGGAGCGCGGCGATCCACCGCCATGGCCGCGATGAAGAACGCCGCGATCAACGCCACATTCACGCCCAATTGCAGGAGGATTCGCCGCACGATCTTCCGCACCGGGTCCGCCGCGCGCCTCAATTGCACTCGACGAACCCACTCCACGTAATCCCGCTGGTAGTTCTTCAGGGAAGCCGGCGCCAGCCGATCGTGCAAGGCAATCACTTTGTCCGCATGCCGAATGAAATAGGGTGTCAGCACCGTCGTGATCGCGGAAACTCCCACCGCGATTGGATACAGAAAGGAGCTCGTGACCCCCAAGGACGCGCCCAGCCCCGCGATGATGAACGAAAACTCGCCAATCTGCCCCAATCCCAGGCCGACTCGAATCGCCGTGCCCCGCTCGTAACCGGCCAGGAAACTGCCGAATGAACAGGCTAACACTTTGCCCGCCACAAGCGCCGCGGTGATCGTCAACACGGGGAGCCAATGCTCGCGCAGCATGCCAGGGTCGATCAGCATTCCAATCGCCACGAAAAACACCGCGCTGAACATGTCCCTCAATGGCTCCGTGATGCGCTCGATGCGCCGAATGACATCCGCTTCCGCCATGATGGCGCCCATGATGAATGCCCCAAGAGCCACGCTAAAACCCAGCTTCGATGCGAGCAGGGCAAGGCCGAAACACAAGCCCAACACGGTCACCAACAGGGTCTCATCCCCTCGAAAACGCCCCACAAAACGCAGCAACCGCGGCACTACAAGCAATCCCAGCACCACCGCGACAATCACGAATTCCGAGAGCCGAAGAAAAAGACCCAAAGCGGACGCCAGGTCGAACGCCCCGTCCTGCGTCACCGCTGACAGCGAAGCGACCAACAAGATCGCGATGATATCTTCGGCGATTAATATGCCGTAGATGGCTTGCGCGAACGGCTCTTTGTTCTTCCCCATCTCCGTCAACGTTCGGGCGATGATCGTCGTGGAGGAAATCATCAGGATCCCCCCCAGGTACACGCAATCCATCGTCTTCCAGCCGAAAGCGCGCGCGATGGCGAAGCCGGCGAAGAACAAGAGGGCCGTTTCCAAAGGGGCCACGATGAATGCCGTTGGGCCCACTTGCCGGATCTTGCGAAAGTTGAATTCCAAGCCAAGGGAGAACAGCAGGAAGACGACGCCCAGCTCCGCCAGCGTTTGGACACTTTCCTGGGACGTCACGAGCGACCGAGGCAGGAGATGCGGCCCGATGACGAATCCCGCCAGAATGTAGCCTAGCACAACCGGTTGCTTCAGCCAATGAAAGACCACTGTCACCAATCCGGCGACGAGCATCACCACGGCAAGGTCTTGGAGAAAGACGGCGTTATGCATCGATGTACATCTTGTCAGACGTTGCCAAACGACGACCCAGGTGTCACGAACGTCCTTCGCTTTGCCGCCCTCGCTCATGGAACGACGGCCACGAAAGAGGAATCGGAACGTTGACTGATTCCAATGAGCTTTCAAGAGGTGCTTGGTTGGCAAAAGGGGGTCGATGCCAACAAACCGCACCTTGGGATGGATCGGTGAGAAACGTCCTCGCAAAGAAAGCGTAAAAAACGTGGACAAATTAATGTGTATGTCTAGTATACACAGTAAGCTAACTGGACATCGTGCCTTCGAAATCTATCAAACTCTTGTTCCCGCCGATCTCTCCCGCGGCCGACGGCACGCTCTACGAGCAGATTGTCTCCGGTGTGAAGCGGGCCATCGGTGATGGGAAGATGAAGCCAGGCGAGGCGCTGCCGTCCTTTCGCCAGCTTGCGGAGGAAATGCTCGTCAGCGTCATCACGGTGAAGCGCGCCTACGACGAACTGGAACGTGAGGGCATTATCTTCCGGCGGCAGGGGCTCGGCACATTCGTCGCCGAGGGCGGCGGTGATCGCAGCCGCGAGCTGAAGATCGAACACGCTCGCACGCTTCTGAAAACGGCCGCGCGCGAAGCCGCCGAAGCCGGGCTGAAGCCCCCGGACGTGCGCCGCCTTTTTCTCGAAACACTAAACGAACAACCATGAACACACCTCCCGCACTCGAAGTCTCGGCGCTGGAAAAGCACTACCCGCGTTTTGCCCTCGGGCCGCTCGATCTGATCGTCCCCAGTGGCTCGATCTACGGCCTCATCGGCCCGAACGGCGCGGGCAAAACGACGCTCATCGACCAGATCTTCGGCATGGGTTCGCCGGACGCTGGCACGATCCGCGTGTGCGGGCTCGATCACGAGCACGACGAGGTCGCCGTGAAATCCTGCGCCGCGTATGTCGGGCCGGATCTGAGCTTTGTCGCGTGGGGCAAAATCACGAACGCGATCCGGTTCACCCGCGGCTTTCGCCCGACATGGGACGACGCCTACTGCGCGCGGCTGATGCGGGATTTCGGGATCTCCGCGAACGACCGCATCGGGACGCTTTCCTTCGGCGGGAGGACAAAGCTGGCACTGCTCCTCGCGCTGGCCTGGCATCCTCAAGTCCTCGTGCTCGACGAGCCGACGACCGGAATCGACGCCCACACGAAAAAGGCGGTCTTCGTGGAATTGCTCGGCATCGTCCGCGACGAAGCGCGCACGGTTTTCATCTCCTCGCACCAGCTCTCCGATCTGGAAAGGTTCGCCGATCACGTGGGCGTGCTGCATAAAGGGCGGCTCGTGGCGGAGGGCGCGACGGGTGAGCTTGTCGAACGGCATTTGCAGGCCGAGTGGGAGGCGGAAAACGCGGGCGCCTTCGCGCACGTGCCTGGCCTCACGTTGCAGGAGCATGAAGGGCCGCGCTGGCGCGGCGTGCTTGACACGATGACCTGCCCGCTGGAGTCACTCCAGCGGCGCGGCGCCCGCGACGTCCGCACGCAGGCGCTCACACTCGAAGAACTCTTCCTAGCGCTGACAAAATAAAACGCCATGAATCCCCTTATCCTCGATTTTCTCAGACGCTGGCGCTGGCTGTTCGCCATCGCGCTGCTGATCTCCCTCGGCACCGCCATTGCCGGAATGCCTTTCCTCCTGGCACCCGCCGCCATACTCGGGCTGCTGTTCGATGGGCAACGCGGCGTTTTCAGCGCGGTTCGCGCATTGCCCGTCGCTCGGATCGATCAGGCGCGCGCGTGGTGGTTCGTGGGAGTTCCTCTGCTCCCCCTTCTCTCGTTGCCGCTGCTCGCCATCGGCGTGCTCCTTTTTCAGCAGTTCAACGCGACGGGGAATCCGCCGGTTCCTCAACTGCATGCGCCAGCTCCATTGGCAGCCCCGTTGCCCGCCGAAGTGCAAGCAGAGCGAGATCGCGCGGGTTTCCCAGATCCGATCCAAGCGCAGGAAAATGGGCAGCGCTTCATCACACGAGTGAAACCGCTAACACAGACGACCGCGCCGTGGTTCGCCGCCTGTGTGCAGGCGTGGGTCGCTCTCGGCTATGCGGGATTCTGCTTTTTCCTCATGCAATGGGCACCGACACGCCCGGCTGAAAATGTCTCTGAAAACGTCCAACAGGGAGTCTTCGGCGCGCTCTGGGGCATCTCCATGCCCGGCGCCTTAATTCTTTTCCCGATACTGCCGAGATCGCCCTCCGCCGTCGCGCCGTGGCACTGGGCGATCTTCATGGCTGTGCCGATTTTCGTGGCGCTCTCTTACTTTAGCGCAGCCGAGTTGTTGCGGCGGCGAATGTTTGTCACCACCGCAAAATCAAGTCTCCATCCCGCCGTGCCCGCGCAATCCGTTTCGACCGGACTCACAGGCGTCCCGCTATACATTGTCAATTTCGGCGGACGGATCGCTTTGTTTGTGGCTCTGATCGCAGCGGCGCAGATCTTGGTGTTTCACTGGATGATGCAAGGAAATGCTCGGGTCAGTAATCCGGGGCTCGAGATGCGGGTCGGGCTGATGGGCCTGATGGGCCTGATGATCGGCGCCGCCACCGCGGAATCCATCGGCATGCGAGCCCTCCGCGCGCTGCCGCTTTCCACGGTGAAACTGGCGCTGCTGCTGTCGCTCATTCCGTGGGCCGGTGCGATTCCCACCGCCGTGTTTTCAGCAGTGTGGTGCGGTTCGGGCGATCCGACGCTTTCCGTCTGGATGAACCTGGCGGCGCAATCCGTCGCGTTGTGTGGTTGGGCGACACTCGCCTTCGCCGCCACGATGCACATCGCGGGGAGCTCGCGACTGTTTGTACTGATGTTGATCGGCATGATCCCGGGGGTCGGCCTTCCTTTTGCCGCAAAGTACACCCTGGTTTTCACGGCCAGCGGATCAGTGGCCGGCATCGGCGGGTTCGCCTTGCTCGTCAGGGGCCTCCGAAAATCCAGCGCCTTCTACCGCCCGCGGGGATTTTTCGGAATAACACCCGGCCAACCAAGCGCGGTGCGCTGAGATCTCAGGTTCGTCCTCGATATGGCGCTTCCGCAACGCCTCGGCACGGTAACATGAAATGGTTCTCGATGTTAAGTCCCAGCATCCGTGGAAGCGTCAGAGAGGGTTCGGGTTCGAATTTGTGAGTTCTCATGGGCGTTCCTCCGCCGCTTTGACGATGCCGTTCAGCATCCCGGCAAACACGAGTTGGTGCAACGGCCACACGCCATACCAGTGCGCCAGCCCCACAATCCGAGTGGATCGAACGTCGCTGATCGTGATGGCTTGTGCTGTCACCCGCACCCATCGGGGCGTGACCATCACCGGCAACCGCCCAACCAAAGTGCGGATCATGTCGAACGACAAGCTGCCCGAGCCGAAGATGATGGACGCCCGGAACTCGATCACCGGCACGCGGTGCGCCCGTAATCGCTCTCCCACCTCGTGCTGGCTCAGCAAATGTGCCGACAAATCAGGCGCATCCTCGCCCAGTCGACCGAGCTAAATGATGCGCTGCACGCCTGCGGCCCCTGCGGCGGCGGCGAAATTGTCTGCGGCCAGCAAATGCAGCAAACTCCCTCCGAACTAGCCAGTCGCTCCCGTGAGGAGGACTTGTTTCGCCGGCGGCATGGGTTTAACCATCCCTTTTTAGCTCGGATCGCAACCTGCTCACCGCAAGTTCAGACCTCAGTAAACCGACCCCTGGAGGGGAAAAAGGCGAGCAAGTCCAAATCCCTTGGAATAGTGGTGAAGGCAGTGTAGATGGCGGGTAGGCTGAGAGGGGATCTGTCGGAATGAGGGCAGGTCAAAGGACCTATG
>SYMW01000145.1 GCA_005805305.1 Verrucomicrobiales bacterium | reverse complement strand
GGGCGCGACTGTGCTGAAAGCCAGTCGCAGCAGTATCTCAGGCTCGCAGCCACGCCGAACCTGCTGCGGCTGGTGCTTCGCACACAACCGCGCTCCGGGCCGCCAGCCAAGTTCACCGGCAACTTGTGGATGCACTGGTCAGCCTGCCTCAACAATAGTTCCGTGGAAGCTTGCCAGAGAATCGATCAGCCAGCAGACTCTGGAGCCTAAAGCCGCGCCACTATGGATCCTTTCCCACGCCGACAAATCACCTTCGCACCCTCGATTCCTTTGCCTTTCTGGGACGCCTGGAATCACTCCCGGGCCTGGCTTGCGCTCCTGCTCGCCGCCGCCCTTCCTTCGGTCTCGAACCAGGGTGCTGTCGCCGACCCCGTCATCGCCACGCAGCCCGCCTGGGGAACGATCACCTCGACGACCAATGGAAGCGGCCTGCTTCAGCTGGAAGTTCGCTCTTGGCCTGCCGACGGTAAGCTGGCGTTGCCAACCCCATTTCCTCAGATCATCTCTGGACGGCTGGCGGGGGGGCGGGAGTCTCGGCCCTTGAGCTGGGTTTTCAACGCGGACGCCAGCAGCTTGCACATCGAAGTTCCCGTCGAGCCGCCCAGCAGTGGTCCCGTCAAGTTGCTTCTGGAGACCGCCGAAAGCACAGGCCAACGGCCCGATGGCCGCGTCGTGTTCACCGCCCTCGACACTCAAGTGACGGGGAGCAAGGCAAAATTAGAGTCGCATCCGGGGAATCATCGAATCGGGTTTTGGACGGACGCCTCCGATTCGGTGAGCTGGCAGAATAAGCCCACTCGATGGGGCATGTATGACGTCGACCTCACCTTCTCCGCGGACGGGGGAGAAGGCACCGAGCTAATGATCGAAATCGCTGGCAAAGCCTTGAAGTTCACCCGGCCATCAACCGGGAGTTGGTATCGCTACACCACGGTTAGAGCCGGCCGGGTGTATCTTGAAAAGTCCGAGCCCTTCACGCTCCGCGCGTCATGCACGGCTTTGAAGGGCGTGGGGGTGATGAATTTGAAGGCGGTCACTCTGAGGCCTGCGCCGGAAGGGGAATCCATAGTTCAGGCCGCTGACGGCTCCGTGACGCTGCGCGCTCGCGAAGCGCGGACTCATAGCGTGCTCATGCGGTACGAGCCGGCCGCTATCAAGGATTGCCTCGGGTATTGGGCAAACGTGAATGACTGGGCGGATTGGGAATTTCAAGCGGCCCAACCCGGCGCCTTCGAGGTGGAATTGTGGCAGGGTTGCGGCAAAGGGCATGGGGGCAGTGACGTGGCCGTCGAAGTGGCGGGACAGCGAATCGATTTCGTGGTTGAAGAAACGGGCCACTTCCAAATCTTCCTGCCTCGGGCTCTGGGCCGCATTTTTCTGCCAGCCGCGGGCACGTACTCATTGGCGGTGAAGCCGCAGCGCAAGCAGGGCGGCGCCGTCATGGATATTCGCCAGATTCGGCTTGTTCCGGTCAAAGTCCCCGCGAACACTCCGCTCCTCGCGGCCACTTTGGCAACGGCAAAACGCGTCGTGTTTCTCGGAGACAGCATCACTTACGCAGGGCAGTGGTTGGAGTTCGTGGAGACCTCCCTCCGGCTAAGCTACCCTGGAGCCCCTCTGGATTTCATCAATGCGGGCCTTCCCAGTGAAACCCTTTCAGGTCTTTCCGAACCCGGGCACGCGGGTGGCACTTTTCCGCGCCCGAACGTGCATGAACGCTTGGGTCGAGTCCTGGAGAAATCGAGGCCAGACGTCATCGTCGCGTGTTATGGAATGAATGACGGCATGTATTACCCCTTTGCGGAGGATCGCTTTCAAAAGTTCAAGGACGGCGTGATCCGTCTGCGCGAGCGAGCGGCGGCGGCGGGCGCTCGCGTGATTCATGTCACCCCGCCCACCTTTGACCCGGTCCCCATCAAGGCGAGAACCTTGCCGCCCGGCCTTCCCGAGTACCGATCTCCTTACGAAGGTTACAACGACGTTTTGGACCGCTATTCCGAATGGCTTGTCTCCCAGCGCGGCCAGGGCTGGGATGTGATCGACAGTCACGGCCCCATGAATCGCTATCTCACGGAACAACGGCGCGACAGACCAAGTTTCCAACTCGCTGGCGACGGGGTCCACGCCAACGAGCAAGGGCACTGGATCATCGCCCGGGAATTCCTCAAAGCCCTGGGAGCTCCAGCTGAAATCGTTTCCGCCGACAGTTCCGGAGCCCTTGCTGAGTTCTTTCCACGCGGCGCGGAGGTGCTGAAGCTCGTGCAACAGCGCCAGCGAACTTTAAGAGATCCATGGCTCACGCATATTGGCCATGTCCGCCCAGGCATGCCGAAAGGGAAACCCCTTGAGGAAGCGATGCGTGAAGCGGCGGCGCTCAGCACGCAAATGCAAGGACTAGTTCATCCCCAATTCCCAGGAAAACGCTCCCGATGGTTTGGTTTTGAACGATTTGATTTCCAAGTGGGCGGCAAATCCGTTTTGGTCGTCGCCCCGAAACAGGCCGCGCCTGGCAAGCCTTGGCTGTGGCATGGCGAATTTTTCGGCCACAAGCCCAACCCTGATTTGGCCCTGCTCGGGAGAGGGTTCCACATCGTGTATCTCAGCGTGCCAGACATGCTCGGAAGTCCTCAAGCAGTGCAATCCTGGAGCATGCTGTTTGCGGAATTGACGCGCACGTATGGCTTTTCCAAAAAGCCCGCGTTGGTGGGACTGAGCCGAGGCGGACTCTATGTGTACAATTGGGCGGCGGCCAACCCGACAAATGTTGCGTGCATTTACGGCGACGCTCCCGTGTGCGATTTCAAAAGCTGGCCGGGAGGTTTTGGGAAGGGGACTCGCGGCGAGCGAGATTGGAAACTGGTTCTCGAACGTTATGGTTTCAAGGACGATGCCGAAGCGAAGAGTTACGACAAAAACCCGGTGGACAACCTAAAGCCACTGGCGTCCGCGAAAGTGCCGTTGCTGCATGTCTATGGGGATGCCGACGAGGTTGTCCCGTGGGACGAAAACACCGGCTTGCTGGCAAAGCGCTACAAAGAACTCGGAGGCCAGATCGAACTCATAGCCAAACCAGGGGTGAAACATCATCCTCATGGCCTGGATGACTCGACGCCCATCGTCGATTTTATATGGGAAAACACCGCCACCCCCGACGCCAAACGCTGGCTGGCCCGCCACGGCGGGGGACCCCTCGACGCCTTCAATCGGCCCCTGCTCCGGAAGCAGGGGTCCATCGACCTGGACATGGTGGAAACGACGCCCGTTGTGTTCGGCGGAAAGGTCTGGAGGTTTGAGTCGGTGCGACACGGCCCAGGGCAGCATTACGCCGCCAACACTCGGGGCACGAATTACTTCCGATTTCGCGACCCCAGCTCGGGAGAGACCACGGAACCCTTCGGAGAGGGCCACGAATTTGGAAGCGCCTTCGTGCAGGGCGGCATGATGTACGTCACGGGTGCTTTCGAGCGAACACAAGTCAACGTTTTCGCTTCGAAAGATCTCAAAACTTGGGAAACCTGGATCGCGATTCCCGGCGGGCGGTATAGGATTTTCAACACGTCGATTTGCAAGGCCGAAAGCGATCATGTGTTGATGTTTCAAATCGACAAACCCTCCGACGAAGCGGGCAAGCCGTTCACGGCCCGGTTTGCTCGATCCCAGAATCTCCGAAACTGGCGGCTCACTCCTCCGGAATGCAATTACTCCCAGGATCGCAGTACGGCGCCTCATTGCCTCCGCTGGCTGGACGGATGGTTTTACAACTTCTACGTCGAGAACCACCAGGGCTACGAGATGCGGGTGGTTCGTTCCCGGGATTTGATTGAATGGCAAGCCAGCCCCCTGAATCCCGTTCTGGCCGCCAGCCAGGAAGACAGGCTCATCGCGAACCCGAAATTGACGGAAGCGCAGCGCACACGCGTCGCCAACGCGACAAACACAAACAATTCGGATATCGATTTCTGCGAGTTTCAGGGCCGGATGATCCTCTATTACTCTTGGGGAAACCAGCAGGGGATCGAGCACCTCGCAGAAGCTCGATATGACGGAACCGAGGCCCAATTCCTGAAAGGCTGGTTCCCGCGGGAATAATCCCCGGCCTCCGATGGCGCGCCGCGAATTCAGCCTTCAAACCAGCCCCGAAGGCCGCCGTCGATACCAGGCAATCCCGCTGGTGTCTTCCTCCTGCAACACTTCAACCCGCTCAAACCCCGCGTCTCGAAGGTCTTGCTCCACTTCTTCCTGTGACACAATCCATTTGTGCCACTCCAGCACCACCCGGTCCACCCGCTTCATAAAAGCAGGCTCGTTGCGAAATAAATATTTCTCAGAACCTTCAATGTCGACCTTCAGCAGGTGGCAACGAGTGTCGCCCACCCTCTCCAGCCAAGCCTTTTCCAAATCGACGTTGGCCACGGTGACTTTGGTCCAATCCCCTTTGGGAGGCTTGCCAGGCTCATACACCGGAAACTGCGAAGAACCTAGATTCGACGGAAGGATGAAAAATTCGGCCTCGTTCGTTCCTGATTTGCTGGCCCCGACCAACGCGTGCAGCACGGCGATCTTTTGAAGGCCGTTCGCCTTCAAAAGCCATTTCGATTCCTCGACCATTTCCGGATTGGCATCGATCATGAGTCCTTTCAGATCTCGTCGGCCTGTCTCATGAGCCAGCAGGGCGGCGAACAACCCCGCGTTGCAGCCAAGGTCCGCGAAGGTTTGAGTGGACCGGGGATCGATGACTTTGCTGTAAGCGTTGCGCGTGAAAAACTCGTCAGCCAGGAAAAACGTCTCGAGATAACGCCGCCGGTAACGCACCCCGCTGCCCGGAAGTGTCTTGACCAAAGGAAACAGTTTCAAAAAGAAACCCACAACCTGTCGCACCCGCAGAAGTCTGATCAAATGATGAAAGCCGGGAATTCCGTCGAGTCGCTGGGCTAAAGTCATGAGCGGTAGTATCGGACGGTTCGGACGTTGTTCATCAAAGGCGACATTATGTTTTGCGGAGACGTCCGGTCAAGCCGGGACGGCCGAGGGAATGAGGCGCGGCGGGCCACATGGTCCGCGCGGCCCAGTGCATCCGCAGGTTGACGGTGAATTTGGCTGGCAGCCCGGAGCGCGGTTGTGTGCGAAGCACCAGCCGCAGCAGGTTTGGCGTGATAGCGAGCCTGAGATGCTGCTGCGACTGGCTTTCAGCACAGTCGCGCTCC
>SYMW01000016.1 GCA_005805305.1 Verrucomicrobiales bacterium | reverse complement strand
TGCTCGCCTGCCTGCCGTAGCCGCCACGGCGCAGGCAGGTCAGTTACAGCCCCACCTTGGGGGACCCGCCTTCGCCGAGGCTTCGGCGGGGCGGGTGCGCCCCTGTCCTCCGAAGCCTTGGCGGAGGAGGGTTCCTCGCGTCTTGCATCTTGCCTGGCAGCGCTCCCGCCAAAATCCGAAGTTATTTTTGCACGGACCCTAAGCCGGGAGATCAGGAGGCGGGCCGCCAAGATCACCAGAACGAGCCTGACTTCTCGAATTATTCCACCCCCGGCTTGCCAAAGCGATGGGTGGTAATTAGCTTGGTGGTGTGGGCACGGATCAACTTGAAGACGGAAGTCGAGCCTGATGGAGTTTTGGAAAAAGCGACAATCCAAGAGAGATCGGCGTGCAGGAGGCATGTCCTCGGCGGATCTTTCGAATAGGCCTGGATGACTTAATCTGGAACCAGCGACCTTGAGAGATTTGCCTTTGCCCGAGTGCCGATGTCAAATTAATGCACGTTGACCGCGAACCTGTTTGGTTGAACATTCCACCCGACTCATCATCATGAAGAAGAGGTTGTTTTACGGATTTCTGATCACTGGATTGTCGCTGAACTTGTTCGTCGGCGCTCACCTTTATCTCCAGTCGGCGGAGACCGTCAACCGGGACGATATATATCCCAATCTGGAGCTTTACTCGCGAGTCCTGGAGTTGATCCGCAAGGACTATGTGGACGGCCAGAAGCTCACCTATCAGGAGTTGGTCTATAATTCACTGAGAGGCATGGTGGGCACGCTGGATCCGCACAGCGAATTCATGGAGCCCGTGAAATACACCGAACTGCGCAAGGATACCGAAGGCGCTTTCGGGGGAGTCGGCATTGTCATTGGAATTCGGGATAAGACGCTGACGGTCCTTGAGCCCATGGAGGACACGCCAGCCATGCGCGCGGGGATTCTCCCGGGCGACCGTGTCATTCAGATCGATGGCAAATCCACCGAGAAATTTAAGCTCGACGACGCCGTGAAAAGGCTGCGGGGCGTGCCAGGAACCGAGGTCGAGATTCGCCTTTCGAGACCGGGATCCAACCAGACCCGGGACGTGAAACTAAAACGCGAGAACATCAAGGTTCACAAGGTGAAGGACGTGAACGGAAAGCGGGAGTTTCCGTTGGGGGACGACAAGGTGGGGTATGTGCGGTTGTTGCAATTCGACGAGCAGACGACGAAAGACTTGGATGACGCGTTAAAGAAGCTGAAATCGCAGGGCATGAGGTCGCTTGTCCTGGATTTGCGCGGCAATCCCGGTGGATTGCTGGACCAAGCCGTTCAAGTTTGTGAACGATTTCTTCCCAAAGACCAGCTCATCGTGTCGACGGAAGGCCGTGGAGAAGAGGATCACGAGCGTTACGTCGCCCAACGCAATGGACGACACCGGGACATCACGATGGCGATCCTGGTCAATGGCTCCAGCGCAAGCGCCTCGGAGATCGTCGCGGGCTGCCTTCAAGACGTCAAGCGCGCGATCATCGTGGGCGAGCAGACCTTCGGGAAGGGCTCCGTCCAAAAGATTATCCCACTGCCGAACGGTTGCGCCTTGAGGCTCACCACTTCTAAGTATTACACCCCCAGCCACAAGGTCATCCACGAAAAGGGCATCACTCCCGACGTCGAAGTGCTGATGAGCGAAGAGGACGAACAAGCCCTCTATTTGAAACGAACGCCTGGCGCGATGGATAATTTGGAAGAGGCCTTGGCTGGGTTGGACGACGAGAGAAAGGAACGCCTGCGCAAGTTGGTCGTGACGGTGCGCGATGTGCAATTGGATCGCGCGGTGGACATGCTGAAAGGGATCGATATCTACGGGCAGCGAAAGAAACAAGGCGCGGTCGCGGCGAAGTGAACCTTAGAAAGGCAGTTGAACTTCCTGAAGATTTGCGAAAGCCAGGATGAGGAAGGCTTGACGAAGAGGGAGGCATATCCCTTGTGGATCTGGTGAGTGATTCGAAAAAACTTTATCGCCAGGATCTTGAGAAGATTCGCCAAGGGCAACTGCCGTTTTAAGGTTTAAGGTTGAATCGTTTGAAATGACCTGGCCGAGCCTTGGATGACGCTGTGGCGATGGTGTGAGTAATGTGTGAAGGCACGGGGTTCCGGTGTCAAGCCGCCATCGCCACGTTTCATGAACGGCACACTAGTCGGCTCGCGGATCCGGAATGAACCACACCACCACCAAGCCCAACGAATAGACGAGGCTGGTCGCGGCGCCCATTTTTCCGATGTCGCCTCCAAAGAGGACCGTTAAGGCGCCGGAAGCCAGGATCGCGGCGGCCGAAAAAACTCGCCCGAAATTGAACGCCACTCCCGCGCCGGTCGCCCGCACTCGCGTTGGAAAGAGCTCGGGGATAAAGTAAGGAAGCCACCCGTAGAAGCTGGTTCCGACGAGTCCCAGGGCAAATACCGCCCCCAGAAACCAAGGGTGCGTGGGACGAAGGGCCAAGAATATCCCGAGGCTCAGCGCGAGGGACACCGCGCTGATCACAAAGTAGCTGCGCCGCCGTCCGAGGGCGCACGCCAGCCATCCGCCAAGAAGCGATCCGATCACCGCCCCCGCGGCCTGAGCCGTCTGCGTCCAAGCTCTCAGATTCGGCATCCCCGCAGTTTCGGCGAACTGAGCCGCCCAAGGGACCAGCCGCTGCCCCGACGCCCAACCACCCAAAAGCGGGATTGTCCCTAGACAGATTCCCAACAGGGTCAAACGGAGCAGCGGAGGATGAAACACCTGAGCGATACACGAGCTGGACGAATCGCAGCTTTCCCGTCTGTGCTCGATCCAGCGAGGTGACTCGGGAATCAAACGAAACACCAGCAACGCCGGGAGAAATGGGGCCGAGCCCAGCAAGAGCACCCAACGCCAGGAATCTTTCGTGACGGGGTGCCGAAGCATGATCAGGCCGAGAATCAAGAAGCCGACATTTGCCGATGCGCCGATGAGCCCAGCCAACAGTGGCCGGCTCGCTCTTGGCCAGGCTTCCGAAGCCAAGGCCACGCCAGAGGGCCACATGCCTCCGATTCCGAGGCAGGCCAAAAACCGAAGCCACAGAAGCTCATGGGGCGTGGAAGCGCCGTAGCTCAACCCAGTGAGGCCGGAAAAACAGAGAATGCTCCAGCCCATGGCCCGCACCCGCCCCCAACGGTCCGCGATCCATCCGAACAACAGGCCCCCACAAGCGGCGCCCATCAAAAAGGCGATCAGATACCAAGAAAACCACATGTCCGCCAGGGTCTCCACTTGAGCCCTCGTGAACTCCCTCGCGGCCGCGCCAAATTTTCCACTGGCTAAGAAATCATGGATCGCGGGGCGGGTCGCCGGGACCATCAACGCCATCACCATGCCAGCCGCCATCCAACCCAAGAACACGGCGATTATAATTTGGAGGCGCCCTCTCCGGTCCAAGGCGCCCTCCGAACTGGCGGGCCGCGAAACGCTCATGCGGTCGGGGTTGTGGAGGGTTCAGCAACCCTGGAGCAGTTTTAAAAACTGCGCCAACAATGCGGTGTTGTCCTGATAGCCTCTCGCCGTCACCAACGGGCCATCCAAAACCACCGGTTCGTTCACGTAAGTCGCGCCGCCTTGGACCGCATCCAACTCGCATTTCGGGACCGTGGTCACCCGCTTTCCTCGGATGCAATCCGCCGCTGTCAAGATTTCGATTCCATGACAAAGACAAGCGATGGGCCTGCTCAATTGCCCTATTCCGCGGAGGATTCTTAGCAGATCTTGGTCGTAGCGCAGGTACTCGGGCGCTCTTCCTCCCGACACAAACGCGCCCGCAAAATCCCCGGCCTCCAGGTCCCTGAAGGCGGCCATGGCTTTGAGGTGATATCCGGGCCGCTCCTGAGTGATGTCCCACGGGATGTCCGGGTTCGGAGGAACTTCATGAAGCACGGTGTGATACAGCCGCGCTTCCTTGCCCGCTGTCACCACTTCGTAGCCGTCCTCAGGCAACCGATAATACGCGTAGAAGGTATCAAGCGTTTCCGAGCCATCGCCGATGGGCATGAAGATTTTTTTCATGGGATCATTTGGATTCGATTTGCGACCCGGCTCCGTTCAGAAAACGGGAAGCCATGGAGGCGGAGTCGGCGGGCGCTACTCCAGGAATTCCCGATTGATGCACCGTGACAAGGCCGTCGTAGTCGGCGGCCGCCAGTCCCATCAACACTTCTTTGAAATCGATTCCGCCAGCGCCTCCGACGTTCGCCAGATCAAAACTGACAGGGCCCCGGCACCAGGTATTGAGCGTGAGCTGGCCTTCACTTCGAATCGTTTGATTTTGGAGATACACGTTGAAGATCCAGGGCGCCAGTCGTTTGATGGTTTCGGCGCCGTAGTCCTGGCCGCAGAGCTCCAAATTGGCGGGCTCGAAGATGAGGCCAAAGTTTGGATGATCGATTTGCTTGAGCGCCCACTCGATGCCAGCCACAGTTTCGAACAGGCTTTCGACATGGCATTGATGGGCAAGCCTCAGGCCCCGCGCGGCGGCGGCTTCGGCCGCGATGCTCGCGAACGGGATATCCTCCGGCTTTTTCATCGCGATTCGAATCAAACGAGAACCGAGCGCCTCCGCCAAGTCAAGATAGGGCTCGATGTGGCGCAGGCACTCCGGTCCCTTCGCATTATTATAAACGATGTCGAAATCTCCCGTGACCATCGTCACTTTGAGTCCGCGAGAACGCACCGTGCGCGCGGCCTCTTCCACTTGGGCCGGAGTCGAATGGACTCCGACTTGGGAGCCCCGCATGCAAAGTCCTTCATAGCCCGCGGAAACCGCGAGGTCAGCCAGTTCGCACAGCGGCATCGAGGCCTTCTCCTTGGAGGCGAACTCCTCAACAATTCGAACTGAGAGGGAAAGCGTCATGGCCCGAATCCTGTTGTGAACGGTTGATCATTCATGCGCCCCGAAAAGCCGAAAACGTGCAATCCGGAGTCCGAAAGCAAGGCAGAACGCCGTGAGGCGGAAGGGACCAATCTCTCTTCCTGTCGCTGGAAAGGAACGAGTCGCCCTCCTGCAACCCCGCAGCCCGGGTCAATCCTTTCGCGGGCGCGTTGGTAGCGTGTTGCCACTACGCAGACCCAATTTCCGCGGACGCAATCAGCCGGCAAAGGGTTTCCAAAAACCTCGCCGCCGGGGCCCCGTCGACCACGCGATGATCGAACGTGAGGCTCAAGCTGAGCAACTCGCGCGGGAGGATTTCGTTCCCGAGAACAACGGGTTGTTTGCGCATCCGGCCAACTCCGAGCACCGCGGATTGAGGCGGATTGAGGGCGGGAGTGAACGCGTCGATGCCGAGACTGCCCAGGTTGGAAATGGTGAACGTGCCGCCTTCCAGGTCGGCGGCGTGAAGGCGCCGGCCACGGGCGAGTTCGATAAGACTCCGAGTGCCGGCAGCGATTTGATCCAAATTCATCCGCGGCACGTCAAACAGCACGGGTGCCACGAGTCCGTCTTGGGTGTCCACGGCAAATGCAATGTGGATCGACTCTGGAAAGAAAATGCCGTCCAGGCGCCATTGCGCGCTCAACAGCGGATGTTCGCCCAAGGCCCGGGAAGCGAGCAGGATCAAGATGTCTTGCAGACTCGGCGCTGGGCGGGCTGAGGCGAGGGCATTTTCCTTCAACCTCGATCGGAGCTTTTCGAGCTGGCTGGCATCGACCTGAGTCGTGATAGTCACCGGCACTGCGGTTCGTGCCGCTTCGGCGAGGCGGCGTGCGATGGCGCGCCGAGCTGAACTCAAGGGAATGAGGCGCCCAGGCAGCTTGGTTTGGGGAGAGGATTCACACGGCTGCCCCGTCTCTGACCCGCCCGGCCCCGCCCCTTTTGTGATTCGGTCCGCGGCTGCCAGAACGTCCCGCTCGCGAATTCTTCCGGTCTTCCCTGTGCCACGAAGATCTTTCCACGGCACTCCCAATGCCATGGCTCGCCGCGCCGCGCGAGGACTGATTCGGATGGCGACAGGGCCGATCTCTCCAAATGTTGCCTGGGAGCACGGCTCCGGCTTTGGAAATACTGGGGATGTCCTCGGTGAGGGAGCAGCCACGCCAGCCTCGGCGTCCGGCGAAACCGCGGCGGGCAGCGGAGGACTCGATTCGCCGGATTCCAACAGGAATCCGAGCATGGCGCCCACCTTCACCGTGTCTCCGGATCGTGGGCCATCTCCAGCGATCTGCAGCACGCCGGTGTCGGAAGCCTCGACATCTTGGGACGCCTTGTCGCCTTCGAGCGTGAACAAAGGTTCGCCCACGCGAACCAGGTCGCCAGTCTTCTTCAGCCAGCCAATGAAAGTGCCTTCTTCCATCGTCCAGCCAAGCCGGGGAACTGTCACAGGAACAGGCATAACGGAATCACTCTTCGCGCCAATCGAAAACCGTTTGGGCGATATTCTCCACCGAAGGCAGCACCGCTGCCCCCAAAGGAGGTTTGTTGGGGATTTGGCTACGCACGTGTTTGAGGCTCCTGATGGGCGCGTCCACGCCGGCAGATCCGGCGTTGGCGAACCGCGCCGAGGTGTCGCGCGCTCCATGGTTGTTGCAATCCACCAGGAACAAGTCGGCGCCCGCCCTGGCGAGTGGCAGCCCCACGGCGCGTCCCAAACCCTGGGCAACGCCCGTCAAAAGGGCCGTCTTCCAAGGGAGGTCGAACATGGCTGGCATCATGGAGTTCTCGCGCTTGTCAGGGGCAAATCAAGTTGACGGTTGATCCCGAAATCATAACAATCCCGACATGCCCATTGCCAGCTTAAACCGAGCCCGCCGTCATTTTGGGTGTGGACTGGGGATGCTTCTCGCCGCCGTTCTGCCGGTCGCTGGGGCGGATTTCAAGAAGGAGATTCGGCCGCTGCTCACAGAGTACTGCATCGGCTGTCACTCCACGGAAAAGCACAAGGGCGATCTCGATTTGGAACCCTTCACCTCACTGGGGGAGGTGAAGAAAAGCCCCAAGATTTGGCAGGCGGTTGTAGAACAGCTCTCATTGGATGAAATGCCTCCAAAGGATAAACCCCAGCCCAGCCCAGCCCAGCGCGCCCGGTTGATCGGCTGGGCCAACGCCATGCTTGATGAGGTCGCGCTTTCCCGCCGTGGCGATCCGGGGCCGGTCGTGCTGCGCCGCCTCTCGAATGCCGAATACACTTACACGATCCGCGATTTGACGGGCGTTGCGACCCTTGATCCAGCCAAGGAATTCCCCGCGGATTCTGCGTCGGGAGAGGGATTCATGAATGTGGGGAACTCGCTGGTCATGTCCCCATCGCTCGTCACGAAGTACCTCGACGCTGGCAAGGCTGTCGCGACCCACGGGGTGTTGCTGCCCGACGGCATTCGATTCTCGCCCAGCACATCGCAACGGGATTGGACCGAAGAAACCTTGGCCTCCATTCGGTCTTTTTATGGGCGTTTCACGGTGAATGGAGGGGGAGGACCAGTGAATTTGCAGGGCATCAAGTTCGACACGAAAGACGGAGGCGTCCTGCCTTTGGCCAGTTATTTGCAAGCGACATTGCAGGATCGCGATGCGCTGAAGTCGAAGAAGAAGACCATCGCGGCCAGTGCCAAGGAGCGGGGTCTGAACGCGAAATATCTGGAAACCTTATGGCGCGCGCTAAACCACGGCACGCCGTCGCCTCTGCTGGACCCGCTGCGAGCGCGGTGGCGAGGAGCCAAACCTTCCGAAGCCACCGAGCTCGCTAATGACATCGCGGTTTGGCAGGCGGCGCTGTGGCGATTTACACAAGTGGGCCACATCGGCAAACGCGACGGCCCGAGCGCGTGGCAGGTCCCAGTCACTCCCTTGGCCAGCGCTCGCGAAATTCGGCTCAAAATCCAACCTCCTTCGCCGGGCAAGGACGTGACCCTTTACTTGGCGGTTTCCGACGCGGGCGATGGCGACCAAAACGATTTCGCGGTGTGGGAGAATCCACGGCTTGTGACTCCCGGGCGATCCGATCTGGCGCTGCGCGACATTCGCGCCGCGGTCGCCGAGTTGACGGCGTCCCGGGAAAAAGTGGCTTCGAGCGCCGCCCGGTGCCTCGCGGCGGTGGCGGAAGTGCGTGGCCATTTGGACGACTCAGGGATCGTTGCGCTCGCGCGAAAGCATGGCGTGGATTCCGGAGTGCTCGCGGCCTGGCTCGATTGCCTTGGAATCGGGGCCGGCGAGGCGCGGATAGACTCCCCTCTCACGCAGAAGACGGAGAGCATGCAAAACTACGACTTTATCAAGGGTTGGACGGGGGCCGACGCGCTGAGTGTGCTCGCCAATTCCTCGGACCAGCACGTTCGCGTGCCGGGAAACATGAAGCCTCGGGGCATCGCGGTCCATCCGTCCCCGAAACAACGCGTGGCGATTGGCTGGCGCAGTCCGGTTGCGGCGGCGCTCCGGATAGAGGGTGTCGCGAAACACGCGCACCCGGAATGCGGGAACGGTGTGACCTGGGCCGTGGAGCTCCGGCGCGGGCACACACGCCTGAGATTGGCGGCCGGCACAGCACAGGGAGCGAAAGAAGCGCCCTTTGGGCCGCTCCAGAACGTGAGCGTGAATCCCGGGGACATCGTGTCCGTGGTTGTCGGACCTCGCGATGGAAATCATTCGTGCGACCTCACGGCGATCGACTTCAAACTGCATGACGGAACGCGCGAATGGGATCTTGGCAAAGAAGTGTCGCCCAACATCCTCGCCGGGAATCCGCATGCCGACAGCTTTGGCAACGCGGGCGTGTGGCATTTTTACAGCGAAGCCGACAAGGGCGCCTCGGAGCCGGTTCTGCCATCCGGTTCGCTGCTCGCCCGTTGGCAATCCAGCTCGGCGCCCGAGGAGAGGCGCCGTCTCGCCGAAGCCGTGCAAAACCTATTAACCGGAGCCGCCGCCGGCCTCGCCAAGGACGCGCCCGATGCGGTATTGCATCGGCAGCTCACCTCCCTGAACGGCCCCTTGCTCTCCTCGATGCTCCGAGTCAGCGGTAAAGCGGCCTTCAGGAGTCCCAACCCCGGCCCAGGACCCACTGCTGAAACCCGCGAGATGTGGGGTGTCGATCCGGCATCTTTCGGCAGGCACCCCGAAGGAGGACGTGTCGGCGAGACGAGTCTTTGCGTTCGCGCGCCATCGGTCGTCGCCGTGCGGCTTCCGGCCGATTTGGTGGAAGGCTGCGAGTTCGTGGCCACGGGCAGGCTTCATCAGGAGACTGGAAGTGAAGGCAGCGTTCAAATGCAAGTGCTCACAACCGAGCCCGCGGCCAGGCCGGGTTTGGTCGCCGGGGGCGCCAAGGAATTGGGCGGCAAGAGCACGTGGTCCGACGGCGAACGCCCAGTGATTTCCGATTCACCGATACTGGTGAGCGACGGCAGCGCCGCCCGGAAGCGGCTTGAGTCTGCGCTCCATGAGTTCCGCCAGCTTTTTCCTGCCGCGCTCTGCTACACAAAAATAGTGCCCGTCGATGAGGTGGTGACTCTGACTCTTTACTACCGTGAAGACGAGGCCCTGCGACGGCTCATGCTCGACGAGGTGCAGGCTGCGGAGATTGACCGGCTCTGGGCTGAATTGCGCTACGTCAGCCAAGACGCGCTGAAGCTGGTCGACGCGTTCGAGCAATTATGGCAGTACGCCACGCAAGATGCTGATCCGAGCGCGTTCACGCCGATGCGCGAGCCGATCAAGCAGCGGGCTGAAGAGTTCAGGACGAAGCTCGTGGACACCCAGCCGAAACACCTCGACGCGGTGCTCCGGTTCGCGGATGGCGCGTATCGCCGTCCTCTGACGACCGTCGAGAAGGACGAATTGACCGGGCTTTATCGTGGCCTGCGAGCGCAGGAAATCGCGCATGAACAGGCCATCAGGCTGACCCTCGCGCGTGTGCTTGTTTCTCCAGCTTTTCTTTATCGCGCCGAGAAGTCCCCGCCGGGCAGCAAGCCGGGGCCGGTCGATGATTTGGAGCTGGCCACTCGATTAAGCTATTTCCTTTGGTCGTCCTCGCCGGATGCCGAGCTTCGGGCTGCCGCGGCGAGCGGCAAGCTCCGGAGGTCAGACGAGTTGAATGCGCAAGCGCGGCGGCTGCTTCGAGACCCTCGGGCGCGACGGTTGGCGACCGAGTTTGCGTGCGCCTGGCTGCATGTGCATGGCTTCGATGAATTAGGGGAAAAAAGCGAGCGGCATTTCCCAACGTTCGCCAGCTTGCGCGGCGCGATGTACGAGGAGACGATACGTTTCTTCACCGACCTTTTTCAGCGCGACGGCTCGGTTCTTGAGATCATCGATGCTGATCACACTTTTTTGAATCAAGCCCTCGCGAAGCACTACGACCTGCCCGACGATTTCTTTCGCCGGAGCGGCGATGGCAGCGGCGAGTCCTTATTGGCCGGCGACGGGTGGAAGCGGGTGGAGGGAGTGAAACAGTTCGGCCGAGGGGGAATTCTTGCCCAATCCACGACACTGGCCAAGCAATCTGGAGCCTCGCGCACCAGTCCGATCCTTCGTGGCAACTGGCTGTGCGAGGTCTTGCTGGGCGACAAACTCCCGCGCCCGCCCAAGGACGTGCCGATTTTGCCAGAAGATGAAGCGGTGGAAACACTCACCATGCGCGAGCTCACCCAGAAGCACAGCAGCGATCCCAAGTGCTACGGGTGCCATCGCCGGATTGACCCGTATGGATATTCTCTGGAAGGTTTCGATTCTATTGGACGACGGCGCGAACGCGATCTCGGGGGACGGCCCGTGGACACCCGGGTCAAGGCCATGGATGGCTCCGAGTTCAACGGACTGGAAGGGCTTCGCCAACACCTCCTCACGACGCGGCGGGAGGCATTCTTGAAACAGTTCTGTCGCAAGCTCCTCGGATACGCGCTCGGCCGGGGGGTCATCCTGTCGGACGGGCCGTTGATTGCCGAGATGCGATCTCGCCTTGAATCACAGAATTATCGCGTTGGAGCCGCCATGGAAGCCATACTTCGGAGCAAACAGTTTCGAGAGATCCGAGGCAAGGAAATGGCTGCTGGCGATTAGCGACTATCTGGAAGAGGAGCCTGCTGGAGGTTTGCAAGCAGTTGGTCTGGTGGGCGATTCGGCAAAACTTTATCGCCAGGATCTTGCGAAGAATCTCCAGGGGCAACTGCCGTTTTAAGGTTTAAGGTTCACGCTACGAACTCTCGCAAGGCGGCCAGAATAGTTTGGTCGTCATCGACAATCACGATTTTCTGCTACAGGAGGTCGGATGGAATCGGCTCCGCGGACATTTCAAGATGTTGGAAATGGGAATGGACGGTGTCCGGTTGCCATCGGCGCCGCGAGGCCTTCGCGACGGAGAACTCGGTGGACGGTTCGCAACAGGTGTTCCGTCGTGTAGGGCTTTTGGAGAAATGCATCCACTTGGGGCTGGTTAGGCCCCGAAGGAACCAGTGCGCAGCCCAAACCACTGGCCGCGATGATCTTGATCTGGGGAGCCACGCGCCGGACTCCGTTGATGGTGGCGGTTCCGTCGAGGCCGGGCATCATCATGTCGGTCAGCATCAGTTTGACCTGCATGCCCTGCCGCGCGCAAAGCCCTATCGCTTCTGCGCCGTCACTGGCGGTGAGCACCTGGTAGCCGAACGCCTCCAGCGTTTGTTTTGAAATATTTACAATCGCAGCCTCATCGTCGACGATGAGGACAACTTCCCCGCGGCCGACCGGCAACTCATGCCGCTGAATTCCGTCGAGCGCGGCAGCGGACGATTTTTGCGCGGGCAAGTAAACCCGAAACTCCGTTCCGCAGTTCAGCGCGGTTTGAACTTTCACGAACCCGTGGTGACTGTTGAGGATTCCGGCCACAGTCGATAAGCCCAATCCGGTCCCTTTATCCATCGCCTTCGTCGTGAAAAACGGCTCGAACATCCGCGCCAAAACGTGCGGCGGGATGCCGATGCCAGTGTCCTTGACGCTGATGCACACATGTGGTCCCAACCTGGCCTCCGCATTCTGGGCGACAAAAGTCTCGTCACAAACGAAATTCGAAACTTCCAGCCGCAGGATTCCTCCGTGGGGCATGGCGTCCGCGAGCTCCCGCAAGCGCTGTTCGTTTTCCCGCAACTCGGCATCCCTCGCCTGAACCCGTGCAAGCATGGCGTTGAAGCCGTCCGCTAACTGTCCCATCTCATCATCGGCGAATTTCCGAGCGCGGACCGAATAGTCCTTCGTTTCGGAAACCACGCGGACGCTTTCGGCCAGCGATAGAATCGGTTGGGAAATCTGCCGGAGCAGCTTCGAGGAAATGGTCCAGGCGAGCAGCGCCGCGCAGGCCATCACCATTACCACGATGACTCCGTAGAGTCGAAAACGTTCCCGCATGGCTCGCAAGTCGAAATTCAAATAAAAGGTGCCTAGTCGCTTTCCGTTCTGGACGATTGGCGTGAAAATCCTTAAGTGCGAATCCGCGAAATAGGGCTCAGAATCCTTCGGCGAGGCCGGAAAGGCGCCGTCGCTTAGGTCCGGGGGGAATTTCGCGAAGAGGCGGCCCTCCTTGTCATAAATGGCAGCCATCGTAACATCATGATCGGCGCTCAGGGTGGCGAGCACTTCCGTGCCATCGGCGATGTTTTGGAAAGCAAGGGAGCCCGTGCAGTTGGCGGCCATCATTTTGGATCGAGTGGACATGTGCCTCACCATCTCCCTCCGGAAGGTGACCAATTCGTAAACGACAAAAGCCCCACACGTAAGAAAGAGAACGGCAAAGCTTGTCAAAAGCATCGCCCTCAACAACGTTCGCTGGATCGATCTGCTGGGAGGGGCCATTAGTGGGTTCCTCCAGTGTTGACGATCTCCGCGGCTCGCAGCAGTTTGGAACTGATGGTCAGCTTCTCCCGCTTGGCGGCGTTCACGTTGATGCGGAGGCGGAGCCGATTTTTTTCCGGGAAGAACCGGATGACTCCACCGCTCGACGCAATCTTGTCCGTGTCCCCGACGGTGAGCACGTTGCGACCCTTGAGCGCCATGACGACCTGTTCCGCATTCGGACTTTCGGACTCGCTGATGAACAGGATTTGGCAACCTTTGATCTCCTCCACACTTCGGTAGCGAAGGACAATGAGCTGCCGACCGTTGACTTTCTCGTTGCGAACCACGTCATCCAGCGCCGTGCCGAACGGGTCTGCTCCGAGCACCCCGATCGTGAAAGGCGCGTCGCTCGAGCCGAAGGCGGTGGCGGGCCATTCGACGAATTGCGCGAAATTGAAAAGGAACGCCGCCTTGAGATCATATTCGCGTGTGACCTGCGCGCCTGCGGTGAGCATGCCCGCCAGCAGGAGCAAAATGGTGGCCGCCGAGGGGCGGAGCGCTGGGTCGCACTCTGACGCACCGCCGATTTGCCGCCGGCTGAGTCTGGAATGGGTGGAGCGCCCTCGGAGTGCCGACGCCCTGCGAAAAGCGCTTCCGCGATGAAGCGGATTGAAAACCCGCGCTAAAAAGGCGCGAACTATTCTGCTTAAAAGCGCCATGTGACCTTTCCAAATACGGTGCGTTCAACTTCCTGGCGAGTGGCCGGCGCGCCGAATTCCACGTGGTGCGCGTGCAGGAGGTTTTGGCCAACGATAGAGAGCTCCAAGTTTCGAGTCGCGTTCCAGCCGAAGCGCGCCTCCAGCTCGGTGTAAGCCGGCACGTTCTGATTGGCGATCCGGCTCACGTAACGCAGTCCGGTGTCCCATTCCAACCGCCAGGGGAGGTCCATGCTGGAACGAATCGCCAACTGGTGATTCGGATCATGCGACTCACCGCTGCCATTGGTCGTGTCACTGCTGCCGGGTTTGGGACGGAGACGGATTTGCAAATGCGTGTAACTTGCGCGCAGCCGCCACCGGTCCGTCGCGCGGTATTCAACCGCAAATTCCGCGCCGTAAGCCTCGCCTGCCAGCCCATAGCCAATCACGAGCGGACGCGGCGCGGGCGGCGCGGCTTTTTCCACGCTCCGGATATCGTCGTAATCGTTGAAGAAAGCGCTGGCCGACAGTGAAATCTGTCGATGCGGCTGAACGCGGTAGCCGAGTTCGTAGGCCAGCAGTTCCTCGGATTCGAAGTTTGGCCCGCCCTCGAGAAAGTAAGGGGGAGAGCCTGGCGAGAAAAACTCCCGATCGATCCGGCTGGGCGTGCGGACCGCGCGCGAAATCGCTGTCCAAACCGTCTGGCGGGTTGTCGGAGTCCACGCAAGACGCGCGCTCGGCTGCGTCTCCAAGCCCGTGAAATCGTTGTGTTCGAGCTTGGCGCCGAGGGTCAGCTGCAACTGTTCCGGCACGAGAGAAATCCCATCTTGAATGAATCCGCTGACCAACTGCCGCGTGACTTGAGCTGGCAAGAACGCCAGGGCGGCGCTATTCCCGACGTGGTCGTCCATGAAACGGTAGCCTGTGCCCCAAAGAATGACCTGACGCTCGCCGGCCGGGAACTGGTGCTGCAGGTCGAGGTCGTAAGTATGCAACTCCTCCTCGAACGTGCCGGGCATGATGCGATGAGAATAATCGTAATAGAGTTGGAGTTTGAGATGCGACTCATCAGAGAAAGTTCGTGTCCAGCGGCCAATGAAATTTCCGCCTTCGACCCGGATGTCACCCCGGCTCGGCTGAGCAATGGTCCCATCGTAATAGTCCCCCTGAGCCGTGAGAAGTTGCCCCTCGGCCAAGTCCCAATCCAACCGCAGGCCGCCCTGACTCATGTGCCAATCGTTGGTCGCCTGCTCGCCATTCGCAAAGCGCGTGCTATCGCGATCGAAGTGCTTGCCGTAAACCCGGTAAAAGAGGTTTGAAGACAGCCTCCCGCCATAACGCAGCCCGCCGAAGCCGTTCAACTCGGAGCCGCCACCTCCGGACAGCAGCAGGCCCTGAGAGTCTTTTGCGGACTTGGTGATGACGTTGATGACGCCATTGACCGCATTTGCGCCCCAAAGCGTGCCGCCCGGTCCACTGATCACTTCGACACGGTCCACGTCTTCCAGCAACGTGTCTTGCACATCCCAGAACACGCCCGAGTAGAGGGGTGTGTAAATAGCGCGGCCATCCATCAATACCAGAAGTTTGTTCGCCGACGTGCTGTTGAATCCGCGGGAACTGATCGCCCACTGGCGTGAGTCCACGCGCGCGACGGTGAGATTCGGCGCCAGACGCAACGCCTCCGGAACGCTGCTGGCGCCGGAACGACGGATGTCCTCTTGAGTGATGACCTGAATGGCCGAGGCCGCTCCGGCGAACCGCTCTGCATGCTTAGAAACAGAGACGATCTCCTGGTCGAACAGCTCATCCAGACTTAGCTTTTTCAATTCGCTGGCAGGCCGGAGCGGCGGGTCGGCGACGGTGGCAGCGTCGATGGAGCTCGCCAAACCCAGCGCCAGGGCGAGTCCCCAGCCGAAAGCGGATCGCGTCCACGGCGAGCCAATCGACTCGGGAGGCAGGGCGCCTTGTCCCGCTGAGCTGGGCCAAGAGTCACCAGGCAACGGCTTCGCGGCTCGCCGGGTCGGACGCGACCCAGCAACACGACCGCCTGATTCAATACAAGGGTCTCCCTTCGAAGACACGCTCCTAGTCGCCTTGGTGTCCATAACCACTTAATTGAAATGCCGTCCCCTTCCCCAGCCGCGTTGGCCAAGCAAGACACAAAACAGTTGGGTTGAACTGCTCCCGTGTTTCAGACTTGGCCGACGCCAGGACTACAAGCTCAGCGTACACCAGGAACCGCCATGAGAAAAAATCAAGAGATACCCTAAGTTCGATCAGGAGACTACCTAGGGTGTTTACCCCTAGGCTCCTGAACTCACGCTCTCAAAAAGGTCGGGGAAACGTTCCGCCGAGCCGAGGGAGGATGACACACCAACGATCTGACGCCTCATTTGCTTTATTGCCCTAAGCCTCGATGATTTTGTTCCGCACGGCGTAGCGGACCAATTCGGCGACGGAATGGAGATTGAGCTTGCGCATCACGTTCGCGCGGTGCGCCTCGATCGTCTTAACGCTCACACCCAGTTTGGCTGCGATTTCCTTGCTCGTCCTCGCCTCGGCGAGCAACTGGACGATTTCCCGCTCGCGCGAAGTCAACCGGGTGAAAGCGCCGTCGCTTTTGTCAATCGCGTTCGGATCGAGATAACCGTCGAGCACCAGTTGGGAAACTTTCCTCGTGAAAAACGGCGCATGATTCAGCAGCGCCTCGATCGCCAGGATGATTAGCCGTGCTGCGTCGGTCTTCAGCACAAATCCCCGCGCCCCCGCCGCCAGCGTCTTCCAAATCAAATCGTCGGATTCCTGAAACGAGAGGATCAACACCTCGATTTCCGGGCACGCATTGCGGATCTGTCGGGTAGCTTCAAAGCCGTTCAGCTCAGGCATGCTGATATCCATCACCACAACATCGGGCTTGAGTTGGATGGCCAGTTCGACGGCATCACGTCCGTTATCGGTTTCGGCGCAAATCTGCCAGCCGGGTTGGCCTTGAATTCGAGCTTTGATTCCGTCGCGCATGAGCTCGTGATCGTCGGCGATAAGAATCCTGGCCATCTTCATGAGAGATGGTTCTTGAGTGGCACCACGGCTCGAAGGATCGTGCCGCCCGGGCTCGATTCAATCTCCAGGCGGCCTTCGATTTGCCGCAGACGCTCGCGAATTCCCGGCAGTCCCACACCCATGTCCAGGCCAGCAAGATTTTCCCCCTGCGCTAGAACTTCAGAGGGAATCCCCACGCCATCGTCTGCAATTTGCAGCACGACATCCCCGGATTCCCGTCGAAGCCGAACCCTGGCCGTTCTGCTTTGGCTGTGGCGGCGAATGTTCCCCAAACCCTCCTGGAGCACGCGAAAAAGAATCAGCTCCGTCGTATCTTGAAGCCGGACGAAATCGTCAGCCAGTTCCAGGCTGATCTTCAGCCCGGTCCTCTGTCCGAAGCCGGTCACGTAATGGCGAATCGCCTCGACCAGTCCGGCCTCATCGAGCCGGGGAGGGTGGAGCGAGTAGGATAGAGTGCGGATCTCATGAGCGCAGTTATCGAGCAACCCCAGACTGTCCTCGATCCGCCCGATCTCGGCTGAGGTCAGCCCCGCCTTCTTCTCCCGAATGAATTCCAGATTCATCATGGCAGCCACCAAATCCTGCCCGGTCGAATCGTGCAGTTCCTTGGCGATCCGGCGGCGCTCGTCCTCTTCCGCGACTAAAAGGCGGTGCAAATTCCGAGCCACCGCCTCGTGCAAGGCGAGTTGTCGAGTGATGTCTGTCATCGCCCCGAGCACGCGGACGGCTTGGCCCATTATATCCCGCACTATACAGACGCGGTCTTCGACTGTGGCGTAGGCGCCATCGCGCAATCTAAATCGGTAACGATACTCACAGTGCCCTGCTCCATCCTCCACGGCCTTATGAAACGTCGCCATGACATTCGGCAGGTCGTCAGAGTGGACCAGGTCAAGCCACCACTGGATGTGCGGTTGTATCAGGCCTGCTGGATAGCCGAAATTCTTCTCGAATCCAACGCTGCGATCCACCCTCCCCGTGGCGAAATCCCATTTCCAAAAAGCGTCGTTAGTCGCCAGTGCGAAAAGGCGCAGATCTCGCTCGTTCTCACGCAAGTCCCGCTCGGCCATCTGTCGAGCTATCGCCGTTCCTAACAAATGGGCCACGGACTGGACGAATAGAACATCGTCCTGTGAGAATGTACGTTTGTTCAAAGTATGGACGCCCAACACGCCCCACGGGTCGGTTGCGCCGTCGATGGTGACGCTGACTCCGCTCACAACGCCATGGTCAACCAACAAGGCGGGACCGCGAAAACGTGTTTCGGTGCGAAGGTCCTCCACAATGACCGGGCGATCACATTGGAGCGTGTATCCGGCCTGCGTCTCCGGTCCAGTGTCAACGACGGCCCGACCCACCTCCCCCTCGCCCCAGCCAGTGCCCGCAACGAGTTTAAGGCTGTGCTTGTCTGGCAGCAATTGGAGCACTTTGCAGAATTCGGTTTCCAAGACGCTGGAAACTGAGAGAACAGCTCCATTGAGAAAGTCCTCCAAAGTTCCATGCGTTATCGTGCGTTGGCCGAGTTCCGCCAGCGCTCGCTGTTGGCGCGCGCGCGCGCGCGTCTCTTGCTCCACCAGCTTGCGTTCAGTGACGTCCACGCCGACCGCCACAATGCCGTCTGATTGGCCGAGCCGGCCTGGCCCACGGCTCAAGTTCCAAACTATGAATCGCTCCGGTCCATCTTCCCTGAGGAGGCGGCACTCCAAGCCTCGCGTCGGTTCGCACGCGAACGATCTTTCAAGATGAGCGATTGCCACATGATGCTCGGCTGGGGGAACAAAGAGTTCTAAAAAGTCCCGGCCCAAGACATCGGACCGCTTCCGGCCGGAAAGTCGCTCCGCCTCGGAATTAAATTCCAAAATGCGGAGTTTGCTGGAGAGGAAAACGAAGAGCACGGGAGCTATCGCCACCAAGCCGCGGAAGCGCTCCTCGGATGTTTCCAAAGCCTTCACTTTCTCCGTCAGTTTGTCCACCAAGACATGGTTGTGCTCGCGCTCCAATTGTTCGGTCCAAGCGAAGGTCTGGGCGGGAGTTTCACGAAGCGCGTCCGATACCTCCTTCAGCAACACTTCTTTGGGGATGGGCTTTGTCAGAAAGTGTCGAACTCCAAAGCCGCGCGCCAATTCTATCGCGGCGCGGTCATTAAAGAGGCCGGAAATGAGGATGATGGGAATCCCGCACAGCCGGGGCTCGCCATGCAACCGGCGAACTATCTCATAGCCGTCCATTCCCGGCAAAAGCACATCCGAGATCACGAGATCCGGAGGCCGCGCGCGGGCGGCCTGCAGGCAAGCAGCTCCCGAGGCCGCCTCGAGCACCGTGTACCCGGCGCTCTCGAGAAATGATTTAAACACATTCCGGATTTCTTCCTCGTCCTCAACGATCAAGATGATCGGGGGGGAGTTGCGCTGGCGGGGAGCGACCGCAGCCTGCAAATCCTTGGAAAGGTCGGTTGTCATTGGCCGTCGAAGGTTTCCGATCCATGCACAATGATGGGCTCTCTGACGCGGTTCACTTGACTTAAATCTTAAAACGGCAGTTGCTCATGGCGAATCTTCGCAAGATCCTGGCGGTACGGCTTCTCCAAATCACGCGCCAGATCCATAAAGGATAAGCCTCCGTTTTCGTCAAGCCTTTCTCATCCAGGCCTTAGCAAATCTCCACGAGGTTCAACTGCCGTTTAAAGGTTTAAGGCTGAATGGTCACCGCCGAGGCTGCGGGTATCACGTCCCACCCCCTCGAGGTCCAGGCATGGCAAGCCGGTCCGATGATCGCGGCACGGGAAGATCGACAGTTCCTGTTCCCAAGGAACTCGCCGTTTCATCTAGCCTTCGTGGCCGTGCGGAACGCCGGTCGCGTGCTGCCACGAGTGGAGCAGTTCATCGACAATCTCGTCCACTCCGACACCGTGTTTGACTTGGGCGAACACAAACGGGCCGGAGCCGCGCATCTTTTTCGCATCGCGCGCCATCACTTCCAAGTCCGCGCCGACCGCTCCCGCAAGATCCGTCTTGTTGATCACCAGCAAATCGGCTTGCGTGATGCCGGGCCCGCCTTTGCGCGGCACCTTGTCCCCACCGGACACATCGATCACGTAGATCGTGTAATCCGCGAGTTCCCTGCTGAAATGAGCGGCCAGGTTGTCCCCTCCGGATTCGAGCAACAGCAACTGAGGATGAAACTCGCGATGCAGATCCTCCAACGCCATCAGATTCGCGGAGATATCCTCACGGATCGCGGCATGAGGGCATCCGCCAGTTTCCACCGCCCGGATTCGCTCCGCTTCCAATGCTTGGTGCCGGATCAAAAACTCCCCGTCCTCGCGAGTGAAAATGTCATTGGTGACCGCCGCGAGGCTGACTCGATCACGCAACTTCTGGCATAGAGCCAGCATCAGCGCGGTTTTTCCACTGCCAACCGGCCCTCCCACGCCGACGGTAAACGCCCGCTGGGTGAAATCGCGGCACAACGGCTTGTCCCGCTCGGCATAGTGACCGGGATGCTCCAGATGCTCGTGTTGATGGCCGTGGCCGTGTTCATGATGGTGCGCGTGGATTTCCGATTTCATTGGGTCCTGTTGCAGTTGATGGAATAAGGAATGGGTTGGTGACGCGTTGTGGAAGTCGTGGGAGTTCGGTTTCAACTTTGAAACAACCTCGAATACAGCCTGTCTTGGCAGCCTTGCCACAATTCGATCAGGGGCGCTACCTGTGCAGCGTCTTCGAGGGGGAGATCCAGGCATCGGCTCAAGATCCCTTCAGCCTCGGCGGACAGCCCGCGCTGAATCCTCTGACCCTCCATCGGTCCGGTGACGCCAAGCCGAATCGCGCTCGAGATCCAACCGCGCAAGTGCAGGAAGAGAAACATCCGGGCGGCTGCTTTTTTTTCCAGCGCAAGCCTCTTGGCAAGCGCGCCAAAGAGGGGAGGGAGATGATAGAGCAAGGGGTGCGCAGGCATCGAGGACAGGACTTCCTGATCGCGGCTCAAAAAGGTGTTCAGGACCCCGTTCCAAAACGCGCGCCCCTGGAGCCGGCTGGCTCGATTCGCGACATGATTGGAAGTGAACGAATCGTACCATTCTTCGAGTTCGATCAATCGCGCTGGATCTTGAAAGGCCGCAAGAACAAAGGGCAATGAACCGCGCCCTATCTGTTTCAAACCATATTGAATGAACGCTGCCGCATCGGTGCCCGACCTGATTTCTCCCTGCTGCCAAGCGGCTTCCAAACCCCCGGAATGAGCAAACCCGCCGGTGGGAAAAGCTGAATCCACCAATTGCCAGGCGAGCCAGGACTGATCCGGTGGGGTGTCGGCTGCGGCGCTCAAAACAACCAATAGCGCTGCGCCAACGCGAGCACTCGCGCCGGTTCGCACACCAGCAACTCGCCGTCGGCGGTGACCTCGTACGTTTCCGGGTCCACGGTGATGGCCGGCAGCGCCCCGTTCCAACGCATGTCCGCCTTGCGCAAGCCACGGCATCCACGAACCGCTTCGATGCGTTTCGCCAGGCCATACCGTGACACTGTCTCTTGCTCCACGCTGGCGCGGCTCACGAAAGCCACGGAATTTGAACCGGGCGCGCTTCCAAAAGCGCCAAACATGGGCCGCATCATCACGGGTTGGGGAGTCGGGATCGAGGCGTTCGGATCCCCCATCTGGGCCCACGCGATCACGCCTCCCTTGATCACGAGCTCGGGCTTGGCGCCAAAGAACGCGGGCTTCCAGAGCACCAGATCGGCGAGCTTGCCCACTTCGACCGAGCCGATGAGATGACTCATGCCATGCGAAATGGCGGGATTGATCGTGTATTTGGAAATGTAGCGCTTGATGCGGATGTTGTCGTTGGCGCCTTGTTCTGAAGTCAGACGCCCGCGTTGCCGCCGCATTTTATCGGCGGTTTGCCAGGTACGGGTGATGACTTCGCCCACTCTTCCCATGGCTTGCGAATCCGAGCTCATCATGCTGATCGCGCCCAGGTCATGAAGTATGTCCTCGGCTGCGATGGTTTCACCACGAATCCGGCTTTCGGCGAACGCTACATCCTCGGGCAGAC
>SYMW01000144.1 GCA_005805305.1 Verrucomicrobiales bacterium | reverse complement strand
TGGAGCGCGACTGTGCTGAAAGCCAGTCGCAGCAGCATCTCAGGCTCGCTATCACGCCAAACCTGCTGCGGCTGGTGCTTCGCACACAACCGCGCTCCGGGCTGCCAGCCAAATTCACCGTCAACCTGCGGATGCACTGCCGCTCCCGGCCGCCCATTTGATGGATTGACTGAATTGATCGGGGGTGGAGACTGTGGTCGGTTTGTTGTTACAAATCCAAAAAGCTGGGAGTCGATTGAGATTCGATCCGGCGATTCGCGCGAGCCTCAAAGGATATGGCACCGGCGATTTTCTCAAAGATCTGGGCGCCGGAGTGACGGTCGGGGTCATCGCTCTGCCGTTGGCGATTGGTTTTGGCATTGCCTCCGGAGTCACCCCTGCGCAAGGGATTTGGACCGCCATCGTGGCCGGAGCGCTGATTTCGCTTTTTGGCGGGTCACGCTTTCAGATTGGGGGACCGACCGGGGCTTTTGTTCCCGTGCTGGCAGGGATTGTGGCTGCGGATGGGTACTCCGGCCTGGCCTTGGCGACCATGATGGCGGGAGTCATGCTCGCGGGGATGGGGATTTTCCGTCTGGGAGGCCTTTTGAAGTTCATCCCCTACCCGGTGGTCGCGGGCTTCACCACTGGAATTGCCATCATCATTTTCACTGCTCAATTGAATGAGGGGCTCGGGCTGGGCTTAAAACTTCCCGAGCATGTCCCTCAGCAAGTGCTCGCGTTGGCCGCTGGCTTCCATAACCTCAATTGGCGCGCGGTGTCGGTTCTTCTTCTGACGGTGGGGGTGATCTACGGGTTGCCTCGGATAACCGCCAAGGTGCCGCCCTCCATTGTGGCCGTGGTGGCCACCACGTTGCTGGCCGCTGCCCTGGATTGGCCGGTCGCCACCATCGGTTCGAAATTTGGCGGCATTCCGGTCGGATTGCCAGGCTGGCACTGGCCCGAGATTTCCTTGGATCGGCTTCGACACCTGATGGGGCCCGCCTTCACGATCGCCGCGCTTGGGGGAATCGAAAGCCTCTTGTCTGCCTCCGTGGCTGACGGCATGACCGACACCCGCCACGATTCGAACCAGGAATTGATCGGGCAGGGCCTGGCGAATCTTCTCACTCCCTTGGTGGGTGGGATTGCGGCCACCGGCGCCATCGCTCGGACCGCCGCAAACGTTCGCGGAGGGGCCAGAAGCCCGGTGTCGGGGCTCATCCACTCCATGACGCTCTTGGGCGTGGTTTTCGTGGCGGCGCCCTGGGCGCAGTTCATTCCTCTCGCCGCCTTGGCTGGAATTCTGATGACCGTGGCTCTGCGCATGGCTGAGTGGGACAACTTCTACACTTTATGGCAGGGGCCGCGCACCGATTTCGCCGTGATGCTCACGGCCCTCGCGTTGACCGTTGTGTTCGATTTGACGGCTGGTGTGGGTGCGGGCTTGCTGATGGCGGCTGTCATGTTCGTCCGCCGCATGGAGGAGATCTCCCACGTTCACTTGCTGACCCCGGACAACGACCCCGAGTTGGACGGGGGAGACTCCCTTCGTGGCCGAGTGATTCCCGATGGGGTTGTGCTCTACCGGTTTCACGGTCCCTTTTTTTTCGCCGCCGCTGATAAGCTCGAAGTCGCGTTGCGTGGCTCCGGAGGACGGCCAAAGGCGGTGATCTTTCGGATGCGTTACGTGCCCGCCATGGACGGCACCGGCCTCCAGGCCTTTCGGACAAACGTGCGCAAAATGCGGCGGGACAAGGTTCATGTGCTGTTGACCGGGGTGCAGCCTCAGCCCATGAAAGTCATGTTCGAATCCGGTCTGGCGGATGAAATAGGGCTGGATTACTTCTGCGCGGATGCCGAGGAAGCGCTCGCTCTGAGCAAGAAATTGCTCGATCAGGATGCGCTGCGGCAATAGGCCTGACATCCGATTTCGATTTGGAAAAACTGGATTCCAGCGAGCGAAGGCGAGGATCCGAAACAGGCAATGCGATGAGTCATGGCAGATTGCGTGACTTGCGACCGAACCCCAGTGTAAGGGGCAACCTTAACGGTCGCGCCAGAGTTCAAGCATTCAAAGATTGGCAGGCCTGCATTTTTTGAGACACTCGTTGCCACATGATTCCTTATCGAAGTCTTTCGTTGATTGGATTGCTGGCGTCTTTGGTGTCGGCGCATGGCGGGGCATATCCAGGGCGCAACCTGGCCCAGTCCTTCAGCTATCCCGATGGCACGACGGACCTGGGTGATGGATCGATCCTGGGTTCAGAACGGACGCCCGCGGGCGGCGGACCCGTGGCGATGATCATGGGTTCCAGGCTTGTCCTTTCCGAAAGAAACTCGCCTCACACCGTTGCTTCCTTCAAACTGCCCGACCTGGATCCCGCAAATGTGATTCGGAGCCTCGACGTGAGCTTTGGAGTGTTTATGGACAAGGATCCAGGCGCTCCCGCCGGGGAAGGATGGTCGTTGAATTTTGGGAGGATCCCCGCGGACAATGGGACTGGCGAGAATGGTTTTTCGCCGTTGCCGGGGGGACTGACCCTCGCGTTCGACACGGGCGCCGAGGCCGGAGATCCGTCCTCCATCGAAGTATTCGTTGGAGGCGTCACCGTGGGAAATTATTCACTCACATTCGCCCATGGATTCGTTCTTCGAAGCGTGCTCTTCCACTGGGATCAAACTGGGTTGGATTTAACTGCCGATGGGAAGGTTGTTTTCGCGGATCTGCCCACGCCTGGGTTCAATCCGGGGCCGGGGGATGTTCTCGCGTTCACGGCCCGAACGACGGTGGCGGGGATGGACACGGTCATCGACAATCTGAAAGTGGCGACCGTGGGTCTCCCAGTGATCCAAGTTGGAGGGCCGGTCATCTCTGAGTTTGTCGCGGACAACCCCGACTTTGAGGATGAGTTTGCCGATAAGCCGGGTTGGATTGAATTGTTTAACGGGTCCGCGTCCTCGATCGACCTCACAGGATGGTATCTGACGGACGCGCGGGGAAAACTTACGAAATGGCGCATCCCGGCGTTGATCCTGAGCCCTTATAATTATCAAGTGGTGTACGCGTCAGGCAGGGATCTCCCGCTGACTGCGACCAGTTTTATGCACGCGGGGTTTTCACTCGCGCGGAGCGGTGGCTACGTCGCGCTGGCGCGGCCAGATGGCCAGACGATCGCGAGTGAAATCGAATACGGACCCCAGCAAAAAGGGGTGAGCTATGGAGAGCAGGGCGCCGAGCGCAAGCGCGGCTACATGTTCCCCGCGACACCCGGGACGGTGAACACGCAAACGCCGGCTGACAACGGCTTCAGCCCGGATGTGGTTTTCTCGAAGGACAGCGTTTTTTTCAGCGAAGCTTTTCCGCTGAGCCTCTCCGCCAAGGGCCCGGCTGGGACGGTGGTGCGCTTCACCGTGGATCGAACCGAACCCGGCCCGACTTCGCCAGCCTATGTGTCACCTATTTCAATCACTCGCCTGACGAAGGTGCGGGCGCGCGCATTTTCTCCGGGCCACCTTCCTGGCCGTATTTCGAGCCGGACTTTTGTGATGATGGATTCGACCCTCTCGGATTACAATGGGAGCGGCAAGGTATTCGATTCCAACGTTCCGCTCGTATTTCTGGACAGCTTCGGCTTGAACGTGGACGGCTCAACTGGAGGCTCACGACCCTTTCGACTATCACATGCGATCGTGATCCCGCCGGATCCTAAAACAGGGAGGGCGAGTTTGACGAGCCCGGCTGAGTACGCCGGTCCGGCCGGGGTTCACGTGCGGGGCGAAAGCTCGGCCGGCTTCGATCAGCGCAGCTATTCCCTTGAACTCTGGGATGAAACCGCGAGGGATTTCGACGCGGGATTGCTCGGCATGCCACCGGATTCTGATTGGGTCCTTTACGGTCCGTGGAGCGAAAAGTCCCTCATGCGGAACAAACTTGTTTTCGAATGGATGCGCGCCCTGCGGGGCGAGGACGGCACCGCCGTCCGCACGAGATTCATCGAGCTGTTCTTCAATCAAACGAATCCCGCCAATGGCCGGGTTGGTTATGCCAGCTATCGAGGGATCTACCTGCTGATGGAGAAACCAAAACGAGGCGGAGATCGCCTTCCCCTGGAAAATCTGAACGACAAAACGGTGGATCCAGCGTTGATCACGGGCGGTTATATTTTCCGTAAAGACAAGGACGACGCCCTCAAGAACAATTGGACCACCTCACGATTCAGCATCCCCTTGCAGAGTTTCGATCCAGACCGCCTCAACGCCGTGCAACTCACGTATCTCAGGGGGTATATCAACTCGTTTGAGGCGGCACTCAGCGGTGGTGGATTCCGGGATTTCAGGACCGGTTACCGGGCGTTCCTGGATCCCGACACTTTCATCGACGCTCAATGGATGCTGGAGATAGCCAAGCAAGTGGATGGCTATGTGTTTAGCACTTATTTTCACAAAGATCGAAGCGGGCGGTTGCGGGCGGGACCCCTCTGGGACTTCAATATTTCGTTGGGCAACGCCGACTACGCTTCCGGAGATCGGGCGACGGGTTGGCTTTACGATGTGGCCAATGGTGTCGGGCAGCTCTGGTATCCCAGGCTCCATGCCGATCCGGATTACAAATTGCAGCACTGGGATCGCTATTGGGAAATGCGGACCTCAATTCTTTCCGACGATGCGGTGCAGCGCTCCATCGACGGCCACATGGCCATACTGCTGGACGGATACACCGGGGGAGTCAGCAACCGCGTGCCCGCCAGTATTCAAAATCCAGTCGCACGGCACATTCGACGCTGGCCTCGTCTGGGAATCCGTGACTGGCCGAACCCTCCCGCGGAGACCAAGATCAGGACTTGGCAGGAAGAAGTCGCTTACATGAGAGATTGGTTGAAAGCTCGGCTGCTTTGGCTCGATGACCAGAGCGCCCGCATCGGAGCCGTCGTCTACCGGCCTCCGACTTTAAGCCGCGGTGGCGGCAATCTGCCGGGGCCCTTCCATCTGTCCGTGGAGCCTTTCAAAAGCGAATCGAGCGCCGTGAAATACGGGGTCGGCGACATCTATTATACAACTGACAATTCGGACCCTCGGTTGCCTGGAGGAGAGATCGCCAACGGCGCAGTGAAGTATGCGGGTCCGCTTGCCGTGGAATCTTCATTGACGGTCAAGGCGCGGCTCTACTTCCAACGGCAATGGTCGCCCTTGGCCACGGCGACCTACCTTTTGGACGCCATACCAGCACGATCCAATAACTTGGTGGTGTCGGAGATTTTTTATCGGCCAACACCGCCTTCCGTCGCCGAGGCCGCGGCCGGACTGGTTGAGGCGGGTCAGTTCGAGTACGTTGAACTCCGGAACATCGCGCGAAAAACGACCGACCTCTCCGGAGTTCGTTTCGTCAATGGCGTGGACTTCGATTTCACGTCCGCACCCGCCTCCTCGCGATTTCTAAACCCAGGGGAATCCGCGGTGATCGTCGCTGATCCGCGGGCCTTCGCAATTCGCTATCCGCAAGCCGCCGCGGCGCGCGTGCTTGGCCGCTTCCGAGGCCGGCTCGATAATGGGGGCGAGACGATTCGACTTACGGCGGACGATGGAGACGTCATTAAAGAATTCCGCTTCGACCAGTCTGCTCCATGGCCTTCCACTGGGGAACTTGGGGGGATCAGCTTGGTTCTGCTCAACCCAGCGGGTGATCCGGACCCAAGCAAGCCATCCAATTGGATCCCGAGCATCAAAGTGGGAGGAACTCCGGGTGTTTCAGGGGTCGGGGCTGGCATTTTCCTCGGCGATCCCAAAGCGGACACCGACGCCGACGGCGTGGGCGATTTGTTCGAGTTTGCCGCGGGATCAGATCCCGAGAATCCCGCTTCCAGGTTTCCGGTGAAGCCCACGATGAGCCCGTGGAGCGTGAACGGTGTCACGGACGACTATCTTTTATTCGAACTCAGGCGCGCCACGGGATTGCAGGGGATCAAGACCACGGTTTGGGTGAGCCGCGATCTTGTGTCGTGGAAGACCGCGAGCCCTGATCTCGAATTGGCGGCGACTCGCTCCAGCGCGGATGGAAGCGTCACGGAGATATATAGGACGGCCCGTCCCGTTCTTAAAAGTGGATCTTCGGCGCTCTTCGTTCGAGTTCTGGTGAGTGTTGAGTGATGATTCATGGCCATTCTGAGGTCTGAAGATCGCTTGAAAAAGCAGACGATACCGATTAGATAAGAATAGACCTTATCTCCGGTCAGGCATCTCTCAGAGTTCGACCACTTGAAGAGATCATGGGGTGTGCGCGATGACCGGAGTCTGGTGGCCTGACAGCAAAACCTTATGAAAATACTATGCCTCTCATTGACCGCCCTGGCGGTTTTGGTTTCGGGAGAACTTCGTGGCCAGGATTCCCGCGCCCCCGGCGACCCCAGTCGAGACCGGGAATCACGGAATTTCGAGCAAGACGGCCATGAGCGTGAAGGCGGGCATTTTCGCAACCGGGGCCAGGCTGGTCCGAACTTCAACCAGGAAAGGGGCCACTCTCCGGGGCAAGGACACGATCCTCGGATGTTCGGTGGCGGCCCGGGGATGCCTCCACGCCAATTCTCCGGCCCTAGACAAGACCAGGGCGGCGGCCCGCCGAACTTGCGGCGTCGCGCGGAGCGGCAGTTTGAGCGAGAAGAGAGGTTCGCGGAAAGGAGGCCCCGCTTTCATCAACTTGTTCCACGGCCACTTCCTCCGCCTTCCATGCGCTATGAGAGGAATCGACCCGATGTTCATGGTCCTGACAGAGGTCAGATGAGTGGGCCCCAGCCGGGCCAAATGGATGGACCACATGTCGAGCACGAGGATCATGGCGCTCGTTCTCCTGAACTGCGTGGTCCCCAATTCGAAAGTCGGATTGAGCGGGAGATCAAACTACACCCGGGGAGGCGCCCCGAACACTCAAGACGGCTTGGAAGGTTTCAAGACCAAGGCGGTAATCAAAGGGGTGAACGGCCGGGCGGCGCGGGATTGCGTGGAGAACCCCGGTTCGAGCAGGGTCTGCGCGAGCTTGAAGAACGTCAACAGCGGCAACGCATGGAACTTCGGGAACGTCAGGAACGTGAGCGGGCGGAGTTTCGAAGTCAATTCGAGCGGCGCGACCGGCCGCGTGCGGCCGAACGCGACCCGCACTCTGAAGGACCAGGTTCGAGAGATCGAATGGACCGCGAGCCTCGTGTTCCTCGTTTTGATCGAGAGAGTCCCGAGGCGAGGCCGGATCGCGAACGACGTGGAGCCGCGGTCCCGCCGAGTCGCGATGGTTCGAACGTCAGGGAGGAAGGTCCGCGACGATCAGAGGAGCCACGAGGTCCTCAGGATAGGCGGCCAGAAACCGGGGGCACCCGTGCGGATTCGGAAGATCACGGCGGCGAGCCGTCTCCGCTTCCTTCGACGAAATCCGAAAGGCCCCAGCCGTGACCCGGGAGCTGTTTCGGTCGTCGTGCCTTGATCCTCTTGACGGGGGGAAGTTGCCGATGGTTCGCTACTAGCGGATATGCGATGGGCTTCCCACTCATTGATTGTACAGAGAATTCATCGTGCCATTCTTTCTCATTCGATTGATCCGTCACCGCAAAGTGCTCCTGTTCGCCAGGAATGCAGTGTGGTTGATGGTCGTTCTTTTTGGATTGCCGTTAGGCTGTATCGAAGTAAGCGGCGCATCACCTCCCGGTTTACGGATGCTGGCGCCGATGGTTCGGAGCGGAGGCATGATCGAATTATCCGTTTCGAGCGACGATGGCGCGGTTCTCACCGAGGGGCGATCACCCGGAATCATTTTTTTCGGCACGACGAACTTGTGGCTCGCGCCAAATGAATGGACGGGCGTTGAAGGCGCGCGAACGCTGTTGAATGGAGTCTTGCGGCTCGAGTATCGGCCCACCTTCTCGAGCGGTTCCTCTTGGTTTTTCATCGCGCGAGAAACGGTTTTCCTCCCGGCCGTCACCGTGAGGAATGCCGCCGAGCTCCGAGCTGCGGTGGCTTCGGCGAAACCTGGCGCGCGCATTCTCATGGCCCGGGGCACATATCCGGGTGGCTTCTTCTTCAACAACGTTCGAGGTGGCGCCAATTCTCCTATCCTCATCGCGGCCGCCGATCCTGACAATCCACCCGTGATCCAGGGTGGATCCAATGGCATGCAATTTTCCGACCCCGAATGGGTCGAGCTTCAGGATCTTTCATTCACGAGCGCGACGGGCAACGGGTTGAATATCGATGATGGAGGCTCCTTCGAGACGCCCGCTCGCCATCTTGTGCTGCGGCGGTTGCGAATCCTCGACGTCGGCCCGCAGGGGAATCGCGATGGGATCAAGCTTTCGGGGGTGGTTGATTTTCGTGTTGAAAGTTGTGTGGTGGAGCGCTGGGGCACGGGCGGATCGGCGATCGACATGGTCGGCTGCCATCGGGGAGTCATCGAGAGCAATTCGTTTGTTCATACCGCTGCAGCGGAGAGCGGTGGCGCGAACGGTGTCCAGACCAAGGGCGGCAGCCGTGACATTGTGATCCGCCGGAATCGGTTTGATAACGCGGGCGCCCGAGGCGTCAACATCGGAGGGAGCACCGGGCTTGAGTTCTTTCGTCCACCGCTCCCCGGCGCTGGCGAGCGTTGGGAAGCGAAGGACATCCGTGTCGAGGGCAACACGTTTATCGGATGCACCGCGCCCGTGGCGTTTGTGGGCGTGGATGGCGCGGTGGTCCGTTTCAACACGATTTACCGCCCAACCCGATGGGCGATCCGAATTCTTCAGGAAACCACAAGCACGGGTTTCGTCCCGTGCCGGCTGGGGCGTTTTACCGACAACATCATTGCTTTTCATTCCACGCAGTGGTCCGCGGGCGGTGTGAACATTGGCCCGAACACATCGCCCTCCACATTCGCTTTTTCCCGCAATTGGTGGTACTGCC
>SYMW01000143.1 GCA_005805305.1 Verrucomicrobiales bacterium | reverse complement strand
GCCGGCACGATGCGGAGAAAATTCGATACGCGAAACCGCTCTTCGAAGGAGTAAATCGGAAAGGCCAGCGGGAGAAACGGCAGGATCAACCGTTCACTCTGGCTCATGCTCTGGGGTGCGGGCAGCTCGGGCAGATCCAGCGCCTCCCGCACCTCTCCGTTGGGATTCACGATGTCGACATGCGTGAGGAGTTTGCCTCCGGATTTCTGGTTGGCCCAATAGTCCGGGTCAAACCGCACGGCAAATCCCGTCGAGTTGGTCAGCACGGACACGCTCACATTGAGATAATCTGGAGGCGATGGGGTATAAGGGCGTTGCAGTTTGATGTTGCCCATGAAATCAACAAGCAACACCGAACGACGGGTCAGCACCAGCGCGGTCTGTTGGGTCAGCGCAAACTGGTGGTTGCCTTCCGTGTAGCCGCCAATGGTGTCACTTGCCGGCACGGTGAAGATGGGTTTCAATTCGCGCTTTTCCAAATCCACCAGATAAGCTGCCTGCGCCGTGGCCAGCAGCCGCGGCCGTTCGTAAGGGTTCACGTAGTTCCATCCGTAATTTTGTGGGCGCAGAAAACGGGCCTCGTCCGCCGGAGCCAGCATCGCCACCGGCCACCGGGTGATGCCGCTGTACGCAATCAGACGTCCGTCCGCCGTGAGATACCAGATCACTTTGTCCTGCACGCTCCAAGTGCTGTAGAAGCGCGTGGCCCGGAAAAATTCCTGGCGCCCCCGATCGTTGTTCCGACCTGGCCCGCCGATTTCCATCCACGCGGACAGGCTCGCTGCGTAGCGGGATTGCATGTCCCGCTGATTCAGCGGCTGGCCCTTTTCGTTCAGGACAGCCCGCCCGTTCAGGTCGGTGATTTCGACCTCCTCGTAGCCGCGCTGCGTATGCTTCACGACCTGGCCGTCGGGAGTGATTTGATACTGTGCATGGGTGTATCCAGTCCGCGAAAACAGCCAGCTCCCGATCAACCCAAACGCCAGGCCAAACAGCAGCATCAACGACGCCACTGAGGCCAGAGTCAGCGCCGCTTTTCCCGCGGCAGGTTGACCACGATAAAAGCCGCCCGTCTGAAAACTGCCCCACACGGCGGTCGCCAGCACTGCGGTGGCAACAGCGACGATGAGCAACACGTGCCAGAATTCCGGCAGGATAAACACCGCGAAGCTCACCAGCAGCGCGAGTCCCAAACCAAAACCCCGGCTCGCGTACCACTTCGCCCGCCGCAACCCGGTCAGCAATCCCGAAAAGTAATAAACAATCCCGCTTAGGAAAATCGCCACGGACGGCAGGGCCATGCCCCACTCGAACGGAGCCGCGACTATTCCGCGAATCCTCAGCACCAGGACCCAGGCCAGCAGCGGCACTCCCGCCGCGACGGCGTACAAAAGCAGCCCGGCGATCACTTTGCCGCGAAGAATCACCGAGCGCGGCAGGGGACGATGCACGAGGAACGCCCAGAGGTCGGGATGTTTCTCCGCGCGGATCTGCAGCCAGCCGAGGAGCACCCCAAAGAGTCCGCAGAAAGCGGCAATCTGCATCAGCAACTCGGGATGCATCAACGGCTGCAAGCTCTCGCCGCTGAGCGTGCTCATGGAGCGTATGCCCTGATGGAGTCTCGAGCCGTAGCTGGCGAAATGCATCAACAGCATCGTCATGAGCACGGCCATCGCCACGGCTGCCACTCTGAATTGTTCGCGCAGTTCCTTGAGAATGAGCGGTTTCACGAGGCCACCTCCGTTTCGGACAGGATGAATGTTTTCTCACCACGCTCTCCCAGGTAACTGATGAAGGTGTCCTCTAGTCCCATCAGCTGCGCCTCCATCGAAGTGGGGTTCAGGTCGCGCAACGCCCTCTCCGTCTCGGCATCGTAGCGCACGCAGGTGACACGCAGCTCGCGCTCGGTGCGAAACGCCTGAAGCATTCCAGGAATGGCCGGCAACTCCGGCGGTGCCCCGGCAAATCCGAGCCGCACCTCACGCACGTTGTTCCGGAAAGATTCCAACGGACAGCAGGCGCGCAGCACGCTGTAATCCAGCACTGCGAGATAATCCGCCACGCGCTCCACGTCTCCCAGGTGGTGCGAGGAAAAGAAAATCGTCCGATCCGCGCGGCGGGTCAGATAGATCATCGACTCCACGAGCGAGCGCCGCGCAACCGGATCGAGCCCCAGCGCCGGATCATCCAGAATCAGCAGTTCCGGATCGGGCGCGAGCGTCAGCGCCAGACACAGCCCCGCTCTCATGCCGCGTGACAGATGCTTCACGCGCGCCTCGGGCTTGAGTCCGAAATGACCGATCACACCGCGAAAGATTTTCTCGCTCCATCGCGGATAGAACGCCGATTGAAACTCCCCCGCCTGCCGGACACTCATCCAGCCGTAGAGTTGATGTTCTTCGGTGAGATAACCGATGCGCGCCCGCAGTTCTGGCTCGAGGCTGGCGCTGTCCGCACCCAACACGCTGGCCGTGCCGCGATCCGCGCTCAGCAAACCGAGCAGCATGCGAATGGTCGTGCTCTTCCCCGAACCGTTGCGCCCGAGAAACGCGAAGACACAGCCGCGCGGCACCTCGAGGTTCAAGTCATGCACGGCGCATTTGGTCCCGAAATATTTCGTCAAACCGCGGGTGCGAATCACAGATTGTTCACTCATTGCTTTGCGCCTTTCTCCTGCTGCCACCGGCTGAGGTTCTTCGCGAACGCCTTCTGCAATTCGTCGGGAGTGAAATCCATCGCCAGCCCTTCGCTGATCAGCGTGTTGATGAGCGGCTCGATGCGCCGCCGCCCTTCCTCGCGTGAAAGCACCTTGCGTTTGGGGATGATGAAGACGCCCCGCCCCGGTCGTGTCTCGATGACGCCTTCACGCGCCAGGTCGGCGTAGGCGCGAGCAACTGTGTTCGGGTTCAATACCAGAGCTTCCGCCAGCGCGCGCACGCTCGGTAGTTGATCCGCCACCGTCACGCGCCCCGTCGCCACCGCCATCCGCACCTGCTCCGTGATCTGCTTGTAGATCGGAACGTTCGAACCGGTGTTGATGTTGATGTTCAGATGCACGGCTGACAGTAATAGCACAATTAGTACAGATAACACTGAAAGTCAACTTAAATCGGGGTGGAATGTGTCATCCTTAAATCGGCGGTGGAAGCTCGTGGAAATTGGCAAAAGCCCGCAAAGAAAGGCTTGGCGAAGGGCGAGGCATATCCCGTGTGGATCCGGGGAGTGAGTCGGAAAAACTGTGTGGCCAGGATCTTGAGAAGATTTGCCGTAGGCAAATGCCTTTTCAAGGTGGAGAGCTGAGTGCGAGCAGCTCCCCATCCCTGTTCCAAAAATATTGCCGGGGGCTTAATCACGGCTCGATCGCCAACATCCTTGCAAACGGTTCCGCAGGCCCCTAGGTTCTGCGGCCTATGGAAAATGTCGTGATTATCGGAACGGGGTGCGCGGGTTTGACCGCCGCGATTTACACCGCGCGCGCCAACCTCAACCCGCTCGTCTTGACTGGTTTGATGCCCGGAGGATTGCTCACCACCACGAGCATCGTAGAGAACTTTCCTGGATTTCCGGAAGGTGTCGACGGTTTCGAACTCATGACGCGCATGCAAAAGCAAGCGGAGAAGTTCGGGGCGCGCGTCAAGTTCGCGACGGTGGAGTCCGTGAAACTGGGGCAAACCCCATTCATACTGGACGTCGACGGCGATCTGGTGGAGGCCAAAACCATCATCATCGCGAGCGGCGCGGGGCACAAACATTTGGGGTTGGAAAGCGAGGACAAGCTCGAAAAGAAAGGTGTCACCTACTGCGCCACATGCGACGGGGCGCTGCCCATGTTTAGGAACAAACCGCTGGTAGTCGTTGGGGGAGGGGACTCGGCGTGCGAAGAAGCTCTGTATCTGACTCGGTTTGGGTCCGAAGTCTACTTGATCCACCGCCGGGACGCATTGCGTGCTTCCCGCATCATGGCTGAGCGCGTTCTGGGCAACCCCAAGATCAAGCCAATCTGGGATTCCGTCGTGACGGAAGTGTTGGACGTCAAGCAAGACAAGGTCACTGGCGTGCGGCTCAAGAATCTGAAGTCTCACGAGGAACGCACGCTCGACTGCGCCGGACTTTTTGTCGCGATTGGGCACGTTCCCAACACGCAGCTTTTCAAAGGAGTCATCGACATGGACGAAAACGGTTATGTGATCCCTAAACGCGGCTCGGAAACGAATGTTCCCGGGGTGTTCGTGGCCGGGGATTGCTCGGACCATGTGTATCGGCAAGCTGTGACGGCGGCGGGATTGGGTTGCGCCGCGGCCATCGATGCGGAGCGCTACCTGGCCAGCCTGAACTCCTGACCCCGAGCTAAACTAGACTAGCCATCCCTCATGAGCCCCAAGGAAGCATCGGACGCGGTGGCCTCGGAAAATCCTCCGTTCCTGCTGGATGTCAGGCAACCCGAGGAACACGAGTTTGCGGCTCTCTCTGGCTCCACGCTGATTCCTTTGGGGGAGATTCCGGGTCGGGTTAAGGAAATCGAGAGGATGAAGGATCGGACGATCCTCGTGTACTGTCATCATGGGGTTCGGAGCCAGCGCGCGGTGGCATTCTTGAGGCAATTAGGATTCAAAGATGTGAGGAATCTCGACGGTGGCATTGACGCGTGGTCTCTGTTGGTTGATCCGGCCATTCGCCGCTATTGAACCTGGGAATGGCACTTGATCAAAGCGGATCATCATCGCGTCCCTAAGCCGTGAATAGGCAACACACGGTAGGGCTGCGCGGCCGCGCAGCCGTGATTGTGTGGAGTCAAGTTGAAGATTGAGCCAGTTTTCAATCACCACTGGATCGTGAAAAAAGCGAGAGGCCGCGCAATGACCCGTCTCGCTGTGCGATCGAGGCCGCGTCGCTGCGCCGCCCTACCTTGAGCTGAATTGTCACGGATAAGCGGCAACCATGCGGTTGACTTTCTGAGTAGTGGCAGGATGGGAAACGAACGGGGTCGGGACGCGGGGCGGCAACTCGCCTGCCAGTGGGGCCAGGGCCGCAAGCTCTTCATCCTGTAGATTCAGATGTGTTCAGATGTCGAACTCGCGGGCTGTTTGGGCGATTATTTCAAGACCTTCTTCCGCTTGATGTTTCGACAAGTTAAGAGGGGGAAGCAGTCGAACCACGAAGTTTCCACTGGGAACAGTGAGCAGTCCTTTTTCGTGAAGCCTGTTCACGAATTGCAGGGCGGGAGGTTTCTCAACGCGAGCAAAGCCTGGCGCTTGATCCCTGTCGCGCAATTCAAAGCCCAGCATCAAACCCATGCCGCGGGCGGTTTTTAGAACAGCGGGGTGAGCTGCCGCCAGCGCCTCCAGTTCTCTTAAAAACCAGTCTCCGAGCACGCGCGCGTTTTGATCGAGATGTTCGCGCTCAATGACTTCGAAGATCTTGAGCGCCACGGCGCATCCCAGAGGCGTGCCGCCAAACGTGGTGGCGTGCGATCCCGGCCCGAGCAAATCCGCATGCGGTTCCCTAACCCAAAAGGCCCCCATGGGAAACCCGCCTCCCAAAGATTTCGCCATGGAAATCGCATCGGGCTGAAAGCCATTGGAACCGGGCTCATTCTCGAGAATGCGTTGAAAACTTTGGAATCGTCCGGAGCGGAAGTGCCCGCATTGAACTCCATCCATCATCAGGAGGAGATGGCGATCATCGCACAACCGCCGAAGCGCGAGCAGGTAATTGGGCGTCGCGGGGGTGATGCCCCCTTCACCTTGAATGCCTTCGATGAGCACGGCGATGGTGGCGGGTGAGAGGGCATTTTCGAGAGCTTCGATGTCGTTAAATGGAACATGCCGAAAGCCCGCAACGAGGGGTTCGAACCCTTTCTTCACTTTATCCTGGCCTGTGGCCGAGATCCCCGCGAGCGTGCGCCCGTGGAACGAGTTGCGGGCGGTGAGTATCTCGAAACGGCCTTCCTCGTGGCCGCGCTTGCGTGCGAGTTTGTAGAGTCCCTCATTGGCCTCGGCGCCGCTATTGCAGAAAAACACCTTGCCTCCACCGAGGTGTTGCGTGATCTGTTGGGCGAGTCGACCCTGGTGTTCGGTGTAGTACAAGTTCGAGACGTGGACCAATCGCTGGGACTGGGCGATCAATGCCTGGGTGATCTCAGGATTGGCGTGGCCCAACGCGCAGACGGCGATGCCTCCACCGAGATCCAGATATCGTTTTCCCGCCACATCCCAGACATAACTTCCTGATCCATGGCTCAAAGCGATCTCAAACCGCCCATAGGTGGGCATCACGTGTTTGGAGAACAATGCTCGAATGGTTTCGAATTGATTATGGACAATGGGGGGTGCTGGGACGATTTCTTTCATTTGCTGCCCCTCACAGAGACACAGCGCGCGGACGGGTCAATCTTTTTCTGCCAGAATTCCCTCTTGAGTTTGGGAGCTCGATTGCATTAAACACGACGCCATGCCTGACTTTTCACTCCGCTTAGCTCGCTCGGTGTTCGTTTCTCTCGCCGCTCTGGTTGCCTTAGCCGCCCAAGCCGCGGAGGCGTATTCGGAAGATCCAGGGACGGAAGGGGACGGCAACCATGTCATCGGACCCAGTTACGTCATGGATCCGGATCTCACCGACAAGGGAAATCCGAAGGGCAAATCTTTTGAGTTCACGATGCGCCTCGCCGACAGCAAGCTCTTTCGCGGCGACGACCCCACGCTCGAGCCGGAGAAGAAGCCCGTGAGAGTCGAGCGAAAGATTTTTGTCTACGTGCCGGCGGCCTACAAGGATGGCACGAAAGCTCCGATACTTGTGGCGCATGATGGCCCGAGCCGTTTGGATTTGATCCGAAATGCGGTCGATAATTTGACCATTTCGAAGGATTCAAATCGGCGGCTGCCCGCGTTCATCACCATCTCGGTCGAGAACGGTGGGAACGATGGGAAAAACAGCGAGCGCGGTCTGGAATACGACACCATGTCGGATCGTTTCGCCCGGTTCATCAATGACGAGGTGCTGCCGGCCGTGCTGAACAACTCCGCGATCAAGGCTGCTTACCCAAGAATCGCATTCACGGAGAATCCATGGGGGAAGGCGGCCATGGGTTGCAGTTCAGGAGGCGCCGCGGCCCTGACCATGGGGTGGTTCCGGCCTGATCTCTTCCGCCGATTGATCACCTACTCCGGCACTTTTGTGGATCAGCAGGACGACGACGCACCGGAGGAGGCGAAATTCCCCCTCGGCGCTTGGGAGTATCATTCCAGCATGAAGTTGATTGAGAAGAGTGATAAGAAACCGCTCCGCATTTTCACGCATGTATCGGAGCAAGACAATCGCGCCAAAGACCCGGAGGAAACGTATCATAATTGGGTGATGGCGAACGAACGCACGGCGGCGGCGCTCAAGGCCAAAGGCTACAATTACCGCTACGTCTTCAGCCGCGACACGAAGCACTGCGACCGCAAGGTGTTCGAGCACACATTAGCGGACACGCTCGTTTGGATGTGGCGCGGCTATCGGAGCGAGCAACCCTGACTTTGCTGGAACCGGGAAGGACTGACTGTTCGCCCTCCCGCTCCTACTCCCTGGCTGGAGCGGTGAGCGAAGAGTTTTTCGAAAGCATCAGCCGCGGGCAGCCGCGGCGAAGCTCGCTGACCGCCAATCGCGGTTCAGGGTTTGGCGATCCCCGCATCGAAAAGGACGACTTCATCGACGTGGAGTGTGGCGGTCTTGGCGCCCTCGCCTTCTACGAAAAAGAAGAGGTCGTCCACGAGATTGCCGGCGGTGAAGGGAGAGTTTGGAGTGCCGTCGTTGCGCCTCGAGTTCCGGGAGAAGTCGAGGTAGAGGGAGGTCCACCGGCCCTGCTTGAGATCGTTGAGCCGGATGTGGCGATTGTCTTGCACCGTGGCGTCGAAGATTTGGACCGTCAGAGAGGACGCGCCAGTGAGATGAAACCGGAACCGAAGCTTCGTGTGGGCGCCGACCGGACGGGGAGGAGTGATAGGCAAGACGACCATCTGCGGGCCGTCGCGCCGCGGCACGCTGCGAGCGGTCCTCCAAAAGGCGCCTTCCGGTGGCGTTTCGGCGATGGTGTAGTCGCCCGGCCAATAGGGATGCTTGGGACCCGTGTCGAATGCCGCAAGCAGGATGACCCGATTTGGAAACGGCTCCGGCTCGGGCGGCAGCGACGGGTCGTTGGCGAAGAAGATCACGTCGTCGAGCAATAGTTCGTAATTGGCGGCCTGAGTTGGCGAGCCGGCGATCACCTTGAAGTCGTCCATGCGCTCGCCTTCGCCAAACCGTTCCGCGCTGCCATCGTTCCGTTTCGCGTCGCGAGTGAAGTTCAGCGCCAGTTCGGACCACTGGTTGGTTTTCAGATCATCCACGACGATGTGCCAGTTATCCTCCCGCGTCAGACTGAAGTGTTGAAACACCGCTTTGGCGCCGCCCTTGAGGAAGTAACGGACGAAAAGGCCGTTCTCCTTTCCCATGCGCGGACCGGGCACTGGATTAATGCCCGCCATGATGGCGCTCACTTTCTCATACGGCCCCGGAGTGGCGCGGAGCGCGGTGCGATTGCCTGGGTAGGCGGGGATGCGATTTGTTTCCGCGATGCCGAACCAGCCGTAATCTGGCGCGGTCCACTCGAAATCGCAGGCCGCCCAAATGCGATGTGGAAACGAAGCCGGGCGATGGGTCGACGTGGACGGGGTTCCGCGTTCGGCGGCGAACAGCAGGCCTGCCGAACCCAACGCATGCCACACCAGCAACACTGCGGGCCATCGGCAACAGATTTTTAAACACTGGGATATCATGCTCAGGATTTGCAAATACCCCACAACGCCGGTCCGAGTGTTGCTCATCTTGGCGGTGGCGATGGCCAAACGCTGAATCAGCGCTTCATCAAGCCGCATGGGAGTGGGCGTCGTTTTGGACACTCGAGAACCGTAAACGGAGGACAGCGCAAATCCAAAAGGAATCGTCGTTGACACCATCGGCGGCCTGGGCCGCTCTGTTACGCCTGAACCTCCTGGTTGAATCTCTTCAGGTGTATGAGCTTGTTTGAAGGTTTGCAACCCACGTTTGGCTGGAATCAGGACCGTGCTTGGAAGTTTCGGGAATCTTGAGGAAAATCCATGTTGGCGTTGGCCGGAAGGATTCGACCATCGTTGTGAAAAGCTCCAGTCAATGGAATTTAGCAATTTTTCATGGTCGTCCTGAAACCATGTTGATTGCTTTGCCAAGGCCTTCGTGACCGCGTCAAAATAACGGTGGTTCATGTCGATATTATCTGAACTCCATCCGTTTTCGTTGCCTTTTTCGAGGGCGGGAGCAAGTTTACGCGCGTCGATTCGAAAGCCGGAAGACGGGGAGGGCGGGATATCAACCCGCTTGCGGGAACGAGTGGGTGCACGGGATCTGCAACAAGCCGCGCATCAAGTGCGCCGATTGTCCGCATCAACGTTGGTTGCCCATGTCGGACGAAGCCGTGCGATGCCATTTGTCGGGAGTGGACGATCGCAACCACAGCTTTGTCATGGGAGTTTATCCGATGTTGCTGGATGAGCGCTGCCACTTTCTGGCTGAGGATTTTGATGGCGACCATTGGCAGGCGGACGCCAGTGCCTTTCTGGAAACGTGCGCCAGTCTTGAAATCCCGACCGCGCTGGAAAGATCGCGCTCCGGCAGAGGCGGGCATGTGTGGATCTTCTTCACCGACGCGATCCCGGCGACCATGGCGCGGAAGCTTGGTTTCCATGTGTTGACGGAGACGATGGAGCGAAGGCCGGAAATCGGATTCAAATCCTACGATCGATTCTTTCCAAACCAGGACACATTGCCCAATGGTGGTTTTGGCAACCTGATTGCGCTCCCGTTGCAGAAGGCGGCCAGGGCTCGGAATAACAGCGTTTTCCTGGATTCGGGAATGGTTCCTCATGCCGACCAGTGGATGTTCCTTTCGGGATTGCCCCGGATGGAGCAGGGTCGGGTGGAGGGGATTGTACGTTTGGCGGAAGGACGTGGCCGGATCGTCGGGGTGCGAATGGTTGCGATGGAGGAGGAAGACGGCGCGGAGCCTTGGAAGGCTCCGCCATCACGAGCCAGGCGAGACGCGGCGCCGAAGGGCCCCATGCCCGGCTCGATCGAACTCGTGCTCGGAGATCAAGTCTATGTGCCGAAGGAAGGTTTGCCACCTTCGTTAAGCACCGCTCTGTCACGCCTGGCGGCATTCCAGAACCCCGATTACTTCAAAGCGCAGGCCATGCGTCTGCCGACCTATGACAAGCCGCGAATCATCGCCTGTGCGGAAGACCACCCCCACCATAGCGGGCTGCCGCGCGGGTGCCTCGAAGAAGCTCTCGACTTGCTCCTGTCGTCCAAAGTGAAGACCCGCGTTCGGGACGAACGATTCGCGGGCCGTCCTCTCCCGGTGAAATTTCAAGGAGTGCTGCGTCCGGACCAACTGAACGCAGCGACCGTGATGGCCGGGCACGACGCCGGAGTGCTCGCGGCCACCACCGCCTTCGGGAAAACCGTCATCGCGGCTTGGTTGATCGCGCAGCGGGGAGTCAACACCCTTGTCTTGGTGCATCGCCAGCAACTGATGGACCAATGGGTGGAACGTCTATCCCAGTTCCTGGGCGTGCCCGCTCGCGCGGGTCTACTCGTGAGGCATGGGACACGAAAAGTTGATCTCCAGCAAAGAAATATACAACATAACCCTGTCGCAAGTGTCACATAACGAGCATGGCAAACCCGAAGCACAAATCCCGGCGGAACCTGATTGGCATCGCACTCATCGTGTTGGCGGCGGGCGGCACTGCCGCGGGGTTATACTACAAGAAGCGGGAGATCCCGATTGTCGTCCAAACGGAGAAAGCGGTGCTTCGCAATCTCACTGAGACCGTCGTCGCCACCGGCAAAATCCAACCTGTGGTTCAGGTGGTGATCAACCCGGAGGTCAGCGGGGAGATCATCGATCTCCCGGTGAAGGAAGGCCAGTCTCTGAACAAGGGGGATTTATTGCTTCGGATCAAGCCGGACAATTATGTTGCCAGCCGGAATTCTGTGGCGGCCAGCTACCAGTCCAGCCTGGCGGGTCAACGGCTCGCCCGGGCGAATCTTGAAAAAGCGGAGATCGAGTTCAAACGGATCCAGGAACTCTTCGCCAACAAACTGGTATCGGAATCTCAAATGTTGGATGCCAAAACCAGCATGAATGTGATGCTGGCGTCGCACGAGACGAGCATCCATCAAGTGGAGCAAACCAAGGCCGCGCTCGCCCGCGCGGAGGACGACTTGGCGAAGACCACCATCTACGCGCCGACAAATGGAACAGTGACCAAACTGAAGTCGCAGTTGGGCGAGCGGGTGGTTGGAACCGCGATGATGGCAGGCACGGAAATCATGACTGTGGCCAACCTGGGAGAAATGGAGGCGCGGGTGGACATCGGCGAAATCGACGTCGTGCTCATCCAGGTTGGCCAGAAGGCGCGGCTCGAAGTGGATTCGTTCCGCGACCGCAAGTTCAACGGGGTCGTCACCGAGATCGCCAACGCGGCCAAGGCCTCCGGGGTGGGAACCCAACAGGAGGCCACGAAGTTCGAAGTCAAAATCCGGTTGCTCGAAAAGGAGGTGTTCCGGCCCGGGATGTCGGTCACCGCGGAAATCGAAACCCGCTACCGCACCAACGTGCTGACCGTGCCGATTCAGAGCGTGACCACCCGCCTGCCAAAGGATCCCCAAGACAAGGGCAAGAAGAAAACGGCCTCCAAGGAAAAGGAAAAAGAAAAGGATCGGGATGAGCTGGCCGATTCCGAACAGAAAAAGAACGACAAGTCGCCGAAAGCCTTGGAAGTGGTTTTTGAAGTCAAAAACGGGAAGCAGGCGAGAACCGTGAACGTCAAGCGAGGCGTCAGCGACGACGCTTACGTGGAAATCCTCGAAGGCCTGATTTCCGGCCAGGAGATAGTGTCGGGAGGTTATAAGGCGATCAATCGCGAGCTGGACGACGAGAAGGCGGTCAAGGTCGACAACGAGAAAAAGCCGCTGAAACCATCGGATGGGAAAGCCCCATGAGTCTCATCCAGATCAAGAACCTGGCGCGTCTTTACCAGATGGGCGCGGAGACAATTCATGCATTGAGGGACGTTTCCCTGACGATCGAGCGGGGTGAATACCTGGCGATCATGGGGCCGTCAGGCTCGGGAAAGTCGACCCTGATGAACCTGCTGGGCTGTCTCGACACGCCGACCTCCGGTGAATTCGAGCTGAACGGTTCCAAAGTAAGCGAGATGGATGACAACCAATTGGCTGAAATCCGGAACCAGGAGATCGGCTTCGTCTTTCAGAGTTTCAATCTGCTTGCCCGTTCGGACGCGTTGCGCAACGTCGAGTTGCCCCTGATTTATGCCGGTTATCCCGCCGAGGAACGACGGCGGATGGCGATGGCCGCATTGGAACATGTGAAACTGGGGGATCGCGTTCATCACAAGCCGAATGAGCTCTCAGGCGGCCAGCGTCAGCGGGTGG
>SYMW01000142.1 GCA_005805305.1 Verrucomicrobiales bacterium | reverse complement strand
TTTCTCCAAGACCTCTGATTATTCCGAGCTCGAAAGGTCAAAAACCTGCAAAAGACATGGCTTTTGCAGGTTCCCTAAGCGCCACTCGGAATAATCCGGCACTCGGAATGATGGCGCTTATTCCGATCTCGGAATAAGCGCCACAATTTCACTGAACAAAACCCTTGCGCTCTCCGGGGTGAAGATTAAATTAATCTCATCAGTTTCCAAATTGTGCAATGAAGAACATGTCTATGAATCTCCATCCCCGTCCCACAAAAAAGGGCTTCACTCTTATCGAACTATTGGTCGTGATCGCAATCATCGCGATCCTCACTGGCATGCTGCTGCCAGCCTTGAGCCGCGCGAAACTCAAAGCCACGAATGCCTCCTGTCTCAACAATCAAAAGCAATTGTTGTTAGGTTTTATCCTGTATGCCGAGGATAACGACGACAAAATGATTTACTCGGATCCAACCGGAAATCAGATCGGCAATCCGGGCGGCGGCTATTGGCCGGGCCCCCACAACGACAACGGGAGTTATCAGGATTTGGCCGCTGGAATGACAAAAATAACGGCGCAGAGATACGTGGAGAATGGCTTCAAAAAAGGAGCCATTTGGCCGTACGCGAACGCCCTCAACTCCCACCACTGCCCAGGAGATTTGAGGACCAAGACACTCGCTCCAGGTCGGGGTTATGCTTACGACAGCTATTCCAAGGTAAATGGGATGAACGGTGGCGGGTGGCAAGGATCGTCCGCGAACTCTGGGCCACAGCCTTACTACGTAAAGCTGACAGCCGTGCAGGATGCATCCGAGGCGATGGTGTTCGTGGAAGAGGCCGATCCACGAGGCAACAACAAAGGAACTTGGGTGATCGACGTCAAACCTTCGCCGGGCTGGGTCGATCCTTTCGCCATTTTTCATGGAAACGTCAGTACGATTTCCTTCGCGGATGGGCACGCGGAAAGCCATACCTGGCGTGATCCGCGCGTCATTAAAGCCGCCACCGATTCTTCCCGGGGCAAGGAAAGTTTCTATTGGACCGGAGGCAACGCGAGCAGCCAGGATTTCCAATGGATTTATCAGCGTTACAAGCATCAGAAATGGACACCGTTATGATCTCGTGATCGGGTGTTGCGCTGAGTCAAAATAAAGATTTACCCAGCTTTCGATCGCCGCTGGATCGGGAGGAAAACGAAAGGGCCCGAAGTGCCCCTCCGCGCCGTGCCATCGAGGCTGCGCGGCAGCGCAACCCTAACTTGAGCTGAATTGTAAAAGATCAGGCCCGACTACCTCAGCCGCCGCGGTTATCCCCCCGGCGGCTGCTTCATTTCGTGGGGCGCCTCACTCGGGACTTCCCAGGCGCGATTTCGAGCATCCGCGAGAAGCCCGGAGCAGATATCTGGAGCGAGTTCACTAACACCCAGAAATTTGTAACCTTTCTGACGCGAGCCGCGAATAAACAGTTAAGCAGGCTCTCCTAGTCGCACTCGGCGCGGGGGGCCAATTGAAAAACTAATCGCGACTCTTGATCATGAAACTGAAACGACAATCTTCGGTGGTCTGCCTGGCTCTTCTGCTGGCTTTCATTCCTCGACACGCCCAAGCGGCCATGCTCCCCAAGAAGCAAATCGCCGCGGACGCCAAATGGTTGCTGCACGTCGAACTGGATGATTTCCGCGCGAGCCAAGTGGGTGGCTTCGTCGAAAAACGATTCGTCACGGAGAATTTGGCGGAGCTGGCGAAGAATCTCAAATTCGACGTCGGAGCATTGCTCAAGAAGGTCAGTTCAGTGACGGCCTATGGAGTGGATTACGGAAGGGGCGCTCGAGACGATCTCGCTTCCGGAGTGCTCCTGATTCGGGCTGATGCCGAAGCTCAGAAAGTCCTCGAAGGGTTCTTGGCCGCCCAAATGCTCGCCAACACGAACAGTCCTGTAAAACAGTTGCAGACTGAGCCATACCCCTTGTACTCGGTTGCCAAGGATATTTTCGCGGCGGTCCATCCGAACCACACGTTCATCGTCGGCAAATCGCGCGGACAAATAGACAAGGCCAGAGCCGTGCTCCTTGGCGAGGGCCCCAACCTGACCTCCAGCACCGCCCTGGCCGACTTCCCCACGGCTCCGGACTCCTTTTTCTGCATCGCTGTCGCGGAGGGATTTAGCGAGCACGCCGGTTTGCCCACGCAAGCAAAAGTGCTCCAGATGACGGACGGCGCCCGCGTGGCGTTGGGGGAGAAAGCGGATCGGTTGTTTCTCACTTTGGATTTGAAAGCCAAAACCACTGAAGTCGTGACCCAAATCCAGCAGGTGCTGCAGGGTGTGCTGGCACTGTTTTCCCTGGGAGAGATCAAGGATCAGGACGTGGTGGAATTGGTCCAAGCCATCAAAGTTTCCGCCAAAGACAAGGTGGTCTCAATTGGGGTCGACTATCCCGTGGCCAAGGCCATCACGAAGCTCGAAGAGCAAGCGGCGGGCGCGGAGAAGACAGCGAATAGGCCCAACAAAGGGACCAAGAAACAACCCAAGGCCCGGCAAAGCACTTCTACCGCGGAGCCGGAAGCCCCCGAGAAGAACTCGAAACCAACGGAATGATCCAAGCAGAAATGAATCGAATTGTAATGCATCGGATCGGTTGTGATTGAGGTGGAATCCAAATCAGTGAGTCCCGAGGAGCTCGCTGTCCAATGCCAACGGGGTTCCCGGGACTCGTTTGAGCTGCTGGTCGAGCGTTTTGGTCCGCGAATTTTTCAGTTTTTGTTCCGGTATGTCGGCAATTCGCACGATGCCGAAGATTTGACGCAGGAAACATTTGTGAGCGCTTTTCGAAGCCTCGGCCGGTATGATCCAACGTATTCCTTTTCCACATGGCTTTTCACCATCGCGAAACGAACCGCCCAATCGCATCACCGGTCACGAGGCCCAGCCCGATCCCCACACCGCGAGCCCTCTTCATCGGAGGATCCATTGGATGTGGACGACCCGTCGGCCGTGCTCTCGAGAAAAGATGATCGAAACTCCATCTGGGACGAGGTGCGCCAGTTGAAACCAAAACTGAGTGAAGTTCTCTGGCTTCGCTATGGGGAAGAATTCTCCGTGGCGGAAACGGCGCGCATCATGGGAACCAATGTCATCCATGTCAAAGTACTGCTGCACCGGGCGAGAAGCGCGCTGGCGAAGAAGCTAAGATCGTGCAGGGATGGGGTTGATGGGGTTCGGCACGAAGTGTACCATGAAATCAAATAGAGAAAGCCGGCAAGGCGGGAAGGCGGGAATTCTATGATAACGTGCTGGTTTATACGGCGACGGGTCAGGCAACGACTCGACGGCGCGAACGCCCCGTTGGACGATGTGGAAAAGCATACCCGAACCTGCGAGAGTTGCCGCAGCTTTTATGAAGCGGAGTGCACGGTCACGAGCCGCTTGCGTGATGAAGCCGCCTCGACGGCTGTCGAGACTCCAAGCTTCCTGAGCCAAAACATTATGCGGCGCGTTCACCAGGACCGTCCGCCGCTGGAATCAGGCTCCTTCCATCGTTTTTCTGGCGCGGCAATAGCCGGGGCCGCGGTGGCGGTTTTCGCGATCGGGTTTTTTGGACTGTCGCTGCACCACCAAAAACAGGCGGCCCAGAGCGCCCAGTCCAAGCTGTCGGCCAAACCCTCCTTGGACCTAGGCGTTGACGTTCGCCGGATCGCTCCGCGCCTTCCCCGACTTGCCAGCGACGAAGTCTTTGTTAGATGGACCTCGACTTTGAATCATCCTCTAGAGGTCGAGGCCCATGCCTTGCTCCAAGACGCCCAAGCGGCGATTCATTTGCTCTCCTTTAACTTCCTTCCTTCAACGGCTGAAAGAAACGTTCCCGCCGCGGAGGACCGTTTCACAAGTCCCTGATGCTTCGGCTTGTTTAAGGGAAGGATAGCCCTCTATCATGGTCTCGAACAGCGACCATGAGCTCAGAAGCCCCACCAACGACGCGAGACAGGCCGGGCGCGACACTCTTCAGAGCGCGCGGTTTGACACAGGTTTATGGCGTTGCTGAAACCGAAGTCCGAGCTCTGGCGGGGGTTGACTTGGATCTGGTCGCCGGCGAATTGGTGGTGTTGCTAGGGCCATCGGGGAGTGGGAAGACGACGCTTCTGAACAATCTGGGGGGATTGGACGTGCCAACTTCGGGCGAACTATCCTACCGGGGAATGGATCTGACTTCGGCGGATGAGGATGCACTCACGCGGTATCGGCGAGAATGCGTCGGGTTTATTTTTCAATTTTACAATTTGATTCCCAGCCTGACGGCCCGCGAGAATGTGGCCTTGATCACGGAGATCGCCCGAGATCCCATTTCGGCCGAGGAAGCGCTCGAGATGATGCATTTGAGCAGCCGGCTGGATCATTTTCCGGCCCAGCTTTCTGGCGGCGTGAAGCTTTTGCTCAAGAAGAACACGGTCGCGGTGTTCGATGGCGAGGGCAAGCTCGCCGGTATGGCGGGTGCCTTGCG
>SYMW01000141.1 GCA_005805305.1 Verrucomicrobiales bacterium | reverse complement strand
GAATGTGACTGCGCTTTTGGAGTAGAGAGTTCAGCGGGGTTGGCATGCGTCACATTGTATCCATAATGATACAATTAGCAACCACCGAAATGCCTCAAGCGTTGGTTTCGTTGCATTTGGTTACTTTGGCGTCACACACCCCCTCTGGGGCGTGGGTTACAATTTTGATGGTAATTTAGGGGATGGGTCGAAAGTCAACAGAACAGTACCGGTTCAGATAGCCTCGGAGGTCCAATTGGCGGCGGCGGGGAATATTCACAGCCTCTTCGTCAAGACGGATGGCACGTTGTGGGCGATGGGTGACAATTCCCAAGGCCAGTTGGGAGACGGGACTTTTTCTTCTCGCACCGAGCCGGTGATGGTCGACAATAATGTGTCGGCGATTGCCGCTGGTGCCCTTCACAGCCTCTTCATCAAGCAGGATCAAACTCTTTGGGCCATGGGTTTTAACTGTTGTGGCCAATTGGGCGACGGAACGACGTTGGACCGCAACGTCCCGACGCCTATTTCATCGGGCGCATTGATGGTCGTGGCTGGCGATTTCTCTTCTTGGTTCTTCAGTGAGAATCACGTGCCCGCAATCAGCGCGCAGCCCAGACCGGCGGAAGTTCGAGTTGGAGATCGGGTTTTCCTCGAGGTCGCGGCGACAGGTTCAGGAAACTTGTTGTATCAATGGAAGCGCGATGGAATGGAAATTCCCGGCGCAACGGCTTCAAAGCTCGCCATCGACACGGTGACGGCGGCGGACGCGGGCAGTTACACTGTGGTTATTTCAAACTTAGCGGGCTCTTTGGAGAGCGCGCCCGCGGTTGTCAGCGTGAGCGCGCCAACTGGCTTCCCCTCCATCGCGACGCAGCCACGAAGCCAGGCGTTGAATGAAGGCCGGCGCGCGGCGTTTGAAGTGGCCGCCACCGGCGCGGCGCCCTTGAAATATCAGTGGCGCAAGAATGGCCTCGATATCCCCAACGCGACGAGCGCCGTTTATGAAATCGGGAAATTGACATCGGCGGATGAAGGGAGCTATGGCGTTCTGATCAGCAATGAAATCGGCGCCATGGTTAGCCGGGCCGCCACGCTGAAGGTCCTCCCGGCGATCAGTGCGTTGTGGGGAATGGGTGCTAAAGTCGATGGACAATTCGGGGATGGAACAATTGGCAATGTGCTCGCCCCCTCGGATTTGGCAAAGGAAGTGAGCCGAGTCGCGGCACGGCAGTGGCAAACCTTCGTGCTGAAGCGAGACGGAACATTCTGGGGGATGGGGTGGAATGAGTACGGCCAACTCGGTGACCAAACTACTTTCGACCGCGCGAACCTAGTTCTCATCGCATCCGGGGTGCAAGACATGGCCGCCGGTGACTTCCACACACTCTTCCTCAAGTCGGATGGCACCGTTTGGGCCATGGGATTCAACGATTACGGCCAGCTCGGGGACGGCACTCAGACATCGCGAGACGTTCCGATTCATATCGCCGGGGAGGTGAGCGCGATTGCGGCGGGAGCCATCCACAGCCTTTACATCAAGCGCGATGGAACTCTCTGGGGCTTTGGGGGCAATCATGCCGGACAACTGGGTGACGGGACGACGATCTCCCGTTTTGCCCACACGGCCGTGGCCGAGGGCGTGACCGCAGTGGCGGCAGGGGGCGAGCATACCTTGTTTATAAAGAAAGATTCGACTCTCTGGGCCATGGGACGCAATGACCACGGTCAGCTTGGAGATGGCAGCACCACGAACCGGATGAGGCCCGTCAAAGTCGCCGACGGTGTGAGCGCTATCGCCGCGGGATCCGTCCATAGCTTGTTCGTGAAGCAGGATGGAACTTTCTGGGCCATGGGCAACAATGATTACGCTCAACTTGGGGACGGGACCACCAGCGCCAAGCCGAGCCCGGTGTCGGTGGCGGAGGGTGTCCGCGCCATTGCGGCCGGCGCCTTCCACAGTCTGGTTATCAAACTCGATGGGTCGCTCTGGGGAACTGGAAACAATTCATACTCGCAACTGGGCGACGGAACGGTGGAGCGAAAGGACGTGCTGGTCGAGATCGCGTCGGGCGTGACGTCTGTCGCCGCGGGATCCGACCACAGTGTGTTTGTCACCCGTGATGGAACGGCAAAGGGGATGGGGTTCAACTGGCACGGTCAACTAGGCGGCGGCAAGCTGGGATACCAATCTCCCCCGGTGCAACTGTCGCTAAACATCGCCTCGATGGCCATCGGTTCGGGGCATTCCCTATGGGTCGGTGAAGATGGAACACTCTGGGCGATGGGCCGAAACGAATCCGGTCAGTTGGGGGATAACACCATTATTCGACGAGCGAGCCCCGTCGCCGTCGCCACCTCGGTGGTCGGGGCTGCCGCGGGAGAGTGGCATACAATTTTCCTCAAGAGCGATGGAACTCTTTGGGCGACGGGTTACAACGGTTACGGCCAGCTCGGGAATGGGTATAACAACGATCGAGCCAGCCCGGCCCAAGTCGCTTCGGAAGTCAGATGGATCGCGGCGGGAGATCAGCAAAGTTTCTTTATCAAGGCCGATGGAAATCTCTGGGCCATGGGGCGAAACCACTTCGGCCAGCTCGGCGACGGAACCACGTTGGATCGGAAAAGGCCGGTGCCGGTGGCGTCCGACGTGGTCGCGGTGTCGTCAGGCTCTGGGCATAGTCTCTTCCTCAAACGGGATGGGTCGCTTTGGGGGATGGGCGCCAACGAACACGGTCAGCTCGGCGACGGCACGACGATGAACCGTGAATTGCCGGTCCGGATCGCTGAGGGGGTTCGATCGGTTGCCGCGGGAGGCTATCACACTCTTTTCATCAAAAGAGATGGAACTCTTTGGGGCATGGGCTTCAACGACCAGGGCCAATTAGGGGACGGCGCCAGCATGCGGCGCACCAGCCCAGTGGAGATCTCGAAGGACGTTGTCGCCGGAGCGGGAGGGCGGTTACACAGCCTCTTTGTCAAAGCCAACAAAACATTGTGGGCCACCGGGCATAACGCCTCCGGCCAATTGGGAGATCGCGTCGGGTCCGATCAATTCATTCCCATCCTCGTTGCGGAAAACGTCGCCTCCATTGCAACGGGTTTCAACCAGAGCCTGTTCCTGAGCGGCAATGCAATTCCCCTTTTGACCTCGCAACCCACGCCGCTGTCCGTCGCCATTGGAGCCATGGCGTCCTTCACGGCAACCGCGGCAACGCCGGGAACAATTCGATATCAGTGGCAAAAGGACGGCGCGAGCATCCCCGGTGCGAACACCGAGAGGTTGACGATCAACCCCGTGACCGCCGCAGATGCCGGCAGCTACGCGGTCGTCCTGTCCAATGGCTCGGGATCGGTGTCCAGCACGACGGCGGCTCTGGAGGTGAAGGTCCCTGCCGGTTATCCCGCCATCACGACGCAGCCAAGAAACCAGGTCGTGAATGAGGGCCAACGCGGATCCCTGGGAGTGATGGCCTCGGGCGCCACGCCGCTCCGCTATCAGTGGAGAAAAAACGGCAAGGAAATTCCGGGAGCAACGGGATCCTCATTGGATTTTGCGATCGCCCTGGCGGTCCACGCGGGAGATTACACGGTCGAGGTCGGCAATCCGATCGGAACCGTGATCAGCACTGTTGCCAAGTTGTCCGTCCCTCCCTCGGTGAGCGCCCTGTGGGCGATGGGAAACAAGTACCAAGGACAGTTTGGCGACGGGACATTGGGCGATTATTTGCGCCCTAGCAGCTTGTCGAGCGAGGTCAGCCAGGTGGCTGCCGGACATCAGCACACCTGGTTCTTGAAGAAAGATGGAACCCTCTGGGGGCTGGGGAGAAACGACTTTGGCCAATTGGGGGATGGGACAACGATCGACCGCCCTGATCCAGTCCAGGTGGCGACGGGCGTGGCTTCCATCACGACGAGAATGTTCCATAGCCTCTTCATCAAGGACGACGGCTCGCTTTGGGCGACGGGCAACAATAATTACGGCCAATTGGGCGACGGCACGACCACGCCTCGGGACACACCCATCCAAGTGGGCACGGACGTGAGCGCGATCGCGACTGGCGAATCTCACAGCTTGTTCTTGAAGAGGGACGGATCGTTGTGGGCCATGGGAGCCAATACGCACGGCCAATTGGGCGACGGCACCACGACTTCCAGGTCGACTCCCGTGCAGGTGGCCGACACCGTCGGAGCCGTGGCGGCAGGGTCCAACCACAGCCTATTCGGCAAGCGCGACCGAACCCTGTGGGCCATGGGCTTCAACGAGAATGGCGAATTAGGCGATGGCACCACGAGTTCCAGGTCGAGTCCCGTGCAGGTGGCCGACTCCGTCGGAGCCCTGGCGGCAGGGTCCAACCACAGCCTGTTCCTCAAGCGCGACCGAACCCTGTGGGCCATGGGGTACAACGGCCATGCCCAACTCGGCGATGGAACAACGATCTCGCGCACCAGCCCTGTCCCCGTGTCAACAGAAGTTCGATCGGCAGCCGCCGGAGCTCACCACACCCTGTTCGTTAAAGGAGATGACTCGTTGTGGGGGATGGGAGTCAATTGGAATGGGCAGTTAGGGGACGGAACAAGAACAAGCCGCGATATTCCGATTCCAATCAGTGCCGGCATCTTCAGCGCAGCGGCCGGGGACCGGCATACCTTGTTCCTCAAACAAGACGGGACTTTGTGGGGGATGGGGTTCAATTGGAACGGGGCATTGGGCGGAGGGAGATTAGGCTATCAATCGACACCGGTGCAGCGCGCCATGAATGTGGCGTCGATCGCGGCCGGCTCGGAACATACTCTTTGGATCGATAACGACGGCACTCTTTGGGCCGCGGGCAACAACGCATACGGCCAACTCGGGGATGGGACGATCACGCATCGCAGCACTCCAGTCTCTGTTGCAGCAAAGGTGACGGCAGCCGCCGCGGGCGAGTACCACAGCTTGTTTCTGAAAGCGGACCACACCCTTTGGGCGGTGGGGTATAATGGCTACGGCCAGTTAGGATTAGGCACAACGACGTCTCGAGCCAGCCCCAAAAAAGTGGCGGACGATGTGGTAGCGGTGACGGCCGGGAACCATCACAGTCTGTTTCTCAAGTCGGATGGAACATTGTGGGCGATGGGTCACAATGAGCATGGCCAATTGGGCGATGGAACGACCATTCAGCGGAACCATCCAATCAATGTTGGCATCGGGGTGAGCGCGGTCAAGGCGGGCGACCGCCACACATTGTGGCGCGATCTCAACGGCAGGCTTTGGGCCGCGGGCCACAACGCGAACGGCCAACTCGGGGATGGAACCTTGTTGAACAAAGGGATTCCAGTGCTGATGGCAGATGAGGTCGGCGACTTCGCGGCGGGTTCTTTCCACAGCCTCTTCGTGCGAAGGAATGGAACCCTATGGACCACCGGTTACAACGATTACGGCCAGCTCGGGGATGGCACAAGCGAGACCAAGACCAGCCCGGTGCAAGTCGCCTCGGAAGTCTTGAGCGTGGCCGCGGGATCGCTGCATAGTCTTTTCGTGAAGAGCGACCACACCCTGTGGGCGATGGGTGGCAATGGGAGTGGGCAATTGGGCGCCGGCACTCTGGAAAGCCAGCGAATTCCAGTTTTCATCGCGCCGGGAGTCACCCAGGTCGCGGCGCGAGCCTTGCACAGTTTTTTCCTCAGCGCCAACGGGGCTCCCATCATAGGGGAGTTCATCGGGACGGTGACGGTGGCTGCTGGTGAAGAGGCGACGCTTGCCATCCCCGCCGTTGGCAGCGAGCCTTTGATGTATCAATGGTCCAGGGACGGCGTCGACATCCCAGGCGCCACAGCCGCCAGTCTGGCCATTAAAGGGGCACTTCCCGCCAACGCGGGAACTTACACGGTCATCGCCTGGAATGCCCAAGGCGTTGCCAGCGCCGACGTGGCCCTGCACGTTCGGGGTGCACTTCCCAAGAGGGCGGTGTTGAGCTTTAGCCCCCAATTGGGTTTGCGGCTCAGCGGAGAGGCCGACGCGACTTACCGGATCGAGTTCACGAAACAAATTGGTGATCCGACCGTCTGGACGCCGTTGCTCACCGTGAGGCTATCCGGCGGCGCGGTGACGATCCCGAACACCTTGCCCGACCCCTCGGGCGCCACTTTTTACCGTGCTCTCAAGCCGTGATCTCCCCTTTCGACATGGCGCGAGACACGACAACACAGTGGCCGGATGACGCCATCGTTGCGCGCGACTCCGCCTTGGTTGCACGGAACTCTCTCGCGCGGCCGCTCCTTCTCGTGATCGGGGTTTCGATGATGATTTTTTCTCAGTGGATGGCTTCGAGCCAATCCGGCACTTCGGGAGACGATAAAATCGAGGTTAGCGAGAATAAATTCAAAGCGGCCTATTGCATTTCTTTCTTGAAAGGCACGGACTGGCCGGATGGAGTCTTTCGATCCAGCAGTGCTCCCTTTGTGCTGGGAATTCTTGGAAGTGATCCATTTGGCGGCATGCTGGATGGGATCACCAACCAGTTGGTGCGCAACCGGCCCGTGATTCTGAAGAAATTCCAGCGCGTGGAGGAAGCCAAGGACTGCCATCTGGTGGTCCTCAGCGCGCTCAGCGAAACAAAGCTCGCGGAGGCGCTGGCGGACTTGAGGGACAGCAACATCCTGACCGTGGGTGACAACGAAAAATTCACCCGCTTGGGAGGGATCGTCACGTTCACTCTGAACAAGAAGCACCCGTTCGAGATCAACAAAAAGGCGATGAAGCAGGCGGGACTTTCCATGGATTCGCAGATGATGGAACTCGGCAAAGTAATTCGCTGAAAAACGGCATGAGCGCGTTCAGAACTCTGTCCATCAAACGAAAGCTGGTTTCCATCATCCTGCTGGTCAGCAGCAGCGTGTTGATCATGGCCTGCGCGGCCTTCGTGGCTTACGATCAGATCACTTTTCGGCGTACCATTCGCGACGACTTGAATTCGCTCGCGAAAGTCGTGGCCACCAGCAGCCGGGGCGCCCTATCCTACGACGACCAAAGGCTGGCGCTTCAGTACCTGTCCTCCTTGAAGGCGAAAAAGCACGTGGTGGGAGGCTGTTTTTACAAGGATTCAGCCATTTTCGCGCACTTCCACCGAGCAGGCGCCCCGGCCTCGCAATTCCCTCCCGCGCCAAAATCGGATGGGTTGCGGCTGGAGAATGGACACTTCGAAGTGTTCGAGCCGGTTCTGGATCGAGACGGCATCCGCGTGGGAACGCTCTTCATTCAATACGATTTGGATGAAATGAGCTCCCGATTGAAACGGTTTTCCGGGATGGTCGGCATCGTGTTGCTGGCGGCCGTGCTCGCGATGATCCAGCTTTCTTCCAGGCTTCAGAAAATCATCTCCACCCCCATCCTGAGCCTGGCCAACACCGCCCGGATTGTCTCCGAACAAAAGGACTACGGGATTCGAGCCGAAAAACAGAGCGAGGATGAAATTGGCTTCCTGATCGATCGATTCAACGAAATGCTGGTGCAAATCGAAATTCGGGACCGGGCGGTGAAGGAAGCCAACGCGCAACTGCTCCAATCCGAGCAGAAAGCGCTCGCGGGAACCCAAGCGAAGAGCTCGTTCCTCGCCAATATGAGCCACGAGTTGCGCACCCCGATGAACTCGATCATCGGCTTTTCGGAAGTGCTGCTGGATCCGAAGCTCCCGGTTGATGACGCGACCCGGAAGCAATTCCTTGAAAACATTCTTGGCTCGGGCCGTCATTTGCTGAACCTCATCAACGACATCCTGGACCTTTCGAAAGTCGAGGCCGGCAAAGTCGAACTGCGGCCCGAGGACTTTCATCTCGCGGAAACGCTGCAAGGAGTGATGGCGGTGGTGCATCCACTCGCGATGAAGAAGCAACAGGAGCTAACCCTTCGTGTGGACGAATCTCTGGGCCTGGTTTACCACGACACGGCGAGGTTCAAGCAGATATTCTACAATCTGCTGTCCAACGCCATTAAGTTCACACCCGATGGCGGCAAGGTCATCGCCACCGCCCTCCCCTCCCTGGACGGATGCTTCGAAGTGAGTGTGACGGATACGGGAATCGGCATCAAACCCGAGGATCATGCGAGCGTCTTCGAGGAGTTCAAACAGATCGACACAGGCTACGCCCGCAAACAGCAGGGGACGGGCTTGGGCCTGGCATTGGTGCGTCAGTTCGTGCGGTTGATGGGGGGCGATATCTCCGTCAAGTCCCAGATTGGAGAAGGCGCCACGTTCACCGTTCGCCTGCCGTTGCGACAAGGCGCCGCCTCGAGCGAATCCGCCGAGGGCATCGAAGCTTCGGGCCACGAACCCTTGGTTCTCGTCATCGAGGACGATCCCAATTCGGCGTCGCTGCTTTCTTTTTATCTCACCCACGGGGGCTACCAGGTAAGGCAGGCGGCGGGCGGGGAAGAAATCCAGGACTTGGTGAAAGAACTCAAGCCGGTGGCCATCACTCTCGATATTCTCCTGCCGCGCGTGGATGGATGGCAGGTGCTGAGAAAGCTGAAGGCAGATCCGGAGACCCGTGAAATCCCGGTGATCGTGATCTCCGTGATCGATGACAAAAAGACCGCTCAGGAATCCGGCGCCGCGGCGCGGTTGGTTAAGCCGGTCAGCTCGGACACTCTTCTAGGCACCTTGAAGTCGGTCATTAAACCCAAATAACATGGCCTCCAAAAGCATTCTGGTCGTCGAAGACAATCCCGCTAATCTGCAATTGGTCGAATTCCTGCTCAAAAGCGCTGGATTCACCGTGAGCTCGGCTTGCAATGGGATTGAAGCCATCGAAAAAGCGGGGGCCGGGCCGTTCGACCTCATTCTGATGGACGTGGAAATGCCGGAGATGGACGGCTTGACCGCGGCGCGCAAGATCAAAGGCGATCCTGCTTTGGCTCACATTCCGGTAGTCGCTCTGACTTCGTACGCCATGAAGGGAGACAAGGAAAGGTGCCTCGCGTCAGGATGTTCCGGCTACATCACCAAGCCCATCAGCACGCGGGAGTTCGTCAAAACGGTCTCTGGATTTCTCGAAGCCGGCACGGGTGGGTTATGAATGACCAGCCTTACCGCGTGCTCGTGGTGGACGACCAGCCGAACAACCTTGCTTTGGCTGGGGTTCACATTCGCTCCTTAGGCTACGAGGTGCTCACGGCATCGGATGGCCCGCAATGCCTCAGAATAGTCGAGGAATGCCCGCCAGACGTGATCTTGCTGGATGTGATGATGCCCGGACTGGACGGCTTTGAAGTGTGCCGCCGTCTCAAACGCCACAAGGAGCACCGCCACATCCCGGTCGTGCTTCTGACTGCCTTGCAAGACACGGACGACCGCGTGACCGGCATTGAAGCCGGCGCGGACGACTTTGTGACTAAGCCTTTCAACCGCGTGGAACTGCTGGCCCGCTTGAAATCGCTCGTGCGCGTCAAACGCCTCGAAGAAACGGAGAGGACGCACTTGCGCCGAACTTTGGAGCGCTATGTGGACTCCACGGTGGCGCAGCAACTTATCGACAATCCCGATTTGGTGGCTCCGGGCGGGCGCTTGCAAGACGCCTCTGTGCTCTTCGCGGATGTTCGCGGCTTCACTTCGTGGGCCGAGGGACGCGCCCCCGAGATCGTCCTGGAATTCGTCAATGAGTTTCTCTCCCAAGCGGTCGAACTCGTTTTCAAGCACGGCGGCGCCGTGGACAAATTCACCGGCGACGGCCTGATGGCCCACTTTGGCGCGTTAATCCCTGATCCGGATCACCCTCGGCGCAGCGTGGGCGCCGCCTTGGATATCGTCAATGCCGCGGCGCGCCTCACGCATCCCCACTTGACCGAATCTCTCCGAGTCGGCTGCGGAGTGAATTCAGGTGATTTGGTGGTGGGAAACATCGGCTCCTATCGGCGGATGGATTTCACGGTTATCGGAGACGTGGTCAACGTTGCCAGCCGTCTGACGGGCGAGGCGGCCGGAGGACAAGTGCTGGTGAGCCGGGCGACGTTTCGGCGCCTTGGACAGACGGATTCAGAGGATCTCGGATTGCGAACTCTCAAGAACCGCCAAGTTCCGGTTCACATCTTCGCCATCAAATCGCTTGGCTGACTGAGACAGAAGAGGGCCGCTATTTCGAACCGGATGGTTTCAGCAGAATTTCCTTGAGGTCGATCAGGTGCCCGCGAACTTTTCCGCCAGCCTTTGCCACGAGTTTTGAAGCTCCTTGCGGCAGGACGATCTGTCCGGCCCGCGCGCGCTGGTAATGGTCCCAAGAACCCGTGGCGGCGACCGGCCATAGGAGAGTCGCGCCAGAAGCTTGAATCGCGATCAGGTTCCCGGCGGTTTCCGCGGGACACGCAAATACCAATTCGACATCATAAACGCCCTCACCCGGGGTTTCGATCGACCAAACTGCTTGATCGCGCTCGCCCGACCACATGCCGAGATTCTGGTGCGTGGATTCGAATGCCAGAGTCTCTCCGAAAATCTCGGCGGCCGAAGCCTTTAAAACTATTGATCCGCCAGCGGAGGGCCTGGTGATACTCGGAACATTCCCCTCGAATCCGCGAGGCCGGTGGGACGGCTGTCTCAGAAAGGACAGAAGATCGGCAAGATCTTGTGGCGTGAGTCCCGTTTCAAATCCTTCGGGCATGAGTGACATGGAGCCGCCTTGCAGACTCTTGATCTGGGTTCTCAGAAGATCTTTGATGTCTCCATTCAACGTTCCAAGAGTGATCGAGTTGGCGGACTCCTCGAGCACAACCCCGGTCAACTCGTCCCCATTCGCCAGCGTCGCCGTAAACGATTTATAACGGTCTTCCACGGCTTCATTGGGATCCAAAATGGAGGTCAGAAGCCGCGAAGTCGACCTGTCAACGAGGCTTGCGAGATTCGGGCCCAGGCTCCTTCCGGCTGGCGCGGGCGTGGCGGCGGGATCTCCGAAGGCGTGGCAGACGGCGCAAGTCTTTTGAAACACCGCGGACCCATTGGCAGGGACGACCTGAAGCCGATCCACTAAAGCGGCTGTTTGTTGCACAATCTGTTTCCGGGGCGTGTCCCGCGTGTGGCCCAACAAGGCCGCTGCCTTGGTTTGAATGTCCTTCGCAGGATGAGCCACGAGATGAGCCCTCGTGGCCGCTGGCAAACTGTCCGGAGGAAGCGCTCCGCCCTCTAGAAGTTCGAGCAACACCAGGATGCTTTCCCGCCGTCTCAGGGTTTGATCCAGGATCTTGCGGGAGACCGCCGGCGCGAGGCGCGGCAGTTTTTGGAGTTGGGCGGCCCAGGCCGCTCGAGACGCCTGGCTCGACATCCACTCGATCACGGCATCCTGAACCTCCGGGGAACTGACTAATTCCAATTTGGATTCGATCGCGGATTGTATCGGCGCCTCGATTTTCTGGTCGTTCCTCAGAAGCCGGATGGCAGCGGCGACCTTCTGGCTGGGTTGTGCCGAATCGCCCAGGATCTCGCGGATGGCCCCGCGCCAAATCGTCAAGCTCTCCAGGCTGGCCACGGAGTCATCCGAGAGCGAGACCTCGAGCGTGGCCAAGGTGTTGAGATCCGCGGCGCTGAGGCCGTGCTGCCCGCGTTCGATGATGCTTCGAGCCATATCACGCCGATCCTGCGGGCTCAGCGAGGGGAGAGCCGCCCTGGTCAAGTGCGTCACGGTCTGCTCGACACGGTCCAGCCGAGTTTCGAGCTGGACAAGATGTTTCAATACTTTCTCCGGCATCCGGGAGGAGGAGCTGAGCACGGCCGCTTGAAGAAACGCTGAGTCCGAGTGCGCCACCGCGAGGCGGGCGAGGATTTCGGCGAACTCGGTTGAAGGAGGGGCTTCCCCGACCGAGAAGGCAACTTGATAACGAACTCTGATTTCCGGATCTTGGGCGAGCGCGGTCATGGCATCACGAATCGCCGCCGAGCCCTGGGGAGTTCGCAAATAGGGCTCCAACAACCTCACGGCATGCTCGCGCACACCTGGATGCGGGTCTTTGCACCCAGAAAGGGTCACTTCCAGGGTCAGCTCGCCGGCGCCTTCAAGGGTGCAGAGAGCGTGAAGCCTCCCCAACGGAGCGGCGGAGCCCGAGGCCAGCCGCTTGAGAAGAGAAACCAGCTGTGATCGATCGACGCTCTTCATCATCCGATCGATCAAGAGCCGCTGCGAAGTGTCCCGGACCCATCCGTTCGGGCTTTCCAGAAAGGCGCACAAATCCTCGGAAGAAGCTCCATCTAGGTTTGGAATTGGACGCGTCCCAGCGCTGGCCGGCTTCACCCGATAGATCCGGCCGGAAGCCGCGCCCGCCCGTAGATCCATCACTTTCTCGACATCGTCCGGAATCCATTCCGGGTGCTCGAGAATCAAGCGGTACATGTCCACGAAATACAACGCGCTGTCTGGACCGGTCTTTGCTGCCAATGGACGAAACCAAGGGTCCGAACTGGCGATGAATTCCGACCTGAGTTCCGAGTCGGCGCGGCGGCTTCTAAAAGTGACCCCATCGGGCTCGAGCAATTCGCGATGAATCAGGTTGTTGACGGGTTCGCTGATGAAGAGCGCGTTGGTAAATCCCGCCCCCAGCAGCGAGTCGCGATAGGGCGCGGGACTGTTCGCGGAGGTGTAACGATCCGCGTCCCCCACGAGGTTGAAGCGCTGGTATTGGGTGCTGATCGGATAAATCTTGCCGCCATCGGGAGCCTGCCCCAAGAACCGGCGCATGGAGCGGAAGACCAGCGAGGGATTGCGCGCCAAGTAATGCTCGGGAAATGGGAAATGGTAGGCCATCGTCCCATTGTTGTTTCCGAACCAGTTGCCCCAGTCATCCCGATGCCGGCCAAATTGACTCATGCCCGCCTGGGTTTGGAACTCGCCCGATTCCGGACGAAACCTAAAATCCCGCCCGGAAATGTTGATGGAAGGTCCCAAGCTTTGACCTCGGCGAATAAGGCCGCCGCTATCCCCGTTGGCCCCGTAAATCCAGTTGTCCAGTCCGAGCTCGAACCCATTGACCCGATGCTGAGGATTCCCTTCCTTGAAGCCATCATACAGCACGGTCGTCCGGTCGGCTCGGTCGTCCCCATCCAGATCTTCGGCGAACAGAATGTGCGGCGCGGCCGAGATCAGAACTCCCTTTTTCCAATGCAACAGGCCGTTGGCGTAATTCAGGCCGCCCAAAAACTCCGTCGCCGCGTCGAAGCGCCCATCGCCGTCCTTGTCCACTAACACTTTGATGGTGCTGGAGGGAGGGGCGTTGGCGTTGATGCCCGATGGGTAATCCCTGTTTTCCACGACCCAAAGCCGTCCCCGGGCATCCCAATCGATGGCCACGGGACTTTGAATGAGGGGCTCGTGCGCGATCAACTCGATCCGTAATCCGTCCTGAATTCGGATTTTGGAGAGGGACTCTTCCGGGGTCAAAGGTCTTGGGAGCGGTCCCCGCAACAACTCCGAGAAGGGCCGGCGATCGACCAGGTCCGGGAGCTGGGAGGTCTGCTCATTTTGAACCCAGAGATGCTGGTTGCGAAACCACGCCCCATTGTTCCGAAACGAACCGCTCCGGACAAAGGCCGGAATTTCCCACGCACTCCCCCTCTTTCCTCGGAACACCTCGCGCGTCCAACCCGGCATCCATCCCAGGATCGCCCGAGGCACGTAGAGATGGAGGGAGAAGCCCTCCTCATTCGAAACGATGAGATCCTCGTACCCGTCGTTATTGATGTCCACGAACCGAACTCCATTGTCCTGGCCGGCCTCGTTCACGATGGTCAAATCAGCAGGCACCGCGCCCTTGGCCAAAGGTTTCCAGGAATTCGATGCCGAAACCCATTCGAGCGTGGCGCGGGTGCTCGGGTTGGCCACAATCAGCTCGCAAGATCCGTTGTGGTCCACATCCCTAAAAAGTGCTCCAAAATCCACTCCGGCCCGCGAAAATAAAACGGGCGACTCGGCGATCGACAAACCTTCCAATAACTCGGGCGCGGAACGCCACCCGGGCTTCGTGTAGATCCAAGCGCCGGAAATCTTGCCGCTCCGCGTCATCAGCAACGGCGTGCGCTTCCCATGGAGGCTCAAGATGCCGAGGCGTGTCCCGGAAGAGTGAACCAGACCTGGGGCCGGCGATTCGACAAAAGCCGTGGGCAGTTCGCTGGTCAACCACTTCCGAGCCACCGGATCCCAGGTGCGGGTGCTCCGAGTCGTTCCGTTCCCTATCAGAACATCCAGAAAACCGTCTCCATCCAGATCCGCGAGGCGAACTCCATTGTCGGAGCCGGTTCTGTCGCGGAGCGACTGTCCTCCGAGCAAATGAAGGTTCAACCGATCGAGCGCCTCCTTGAAATTAAGGAAGAGGACCTTGTTGCCATATCTGGACACGGCATAATCGATGAACTCGACGAATTGCCCGCTCGAACTCCAACGGTTGTGGGGATGAAAAATGAAGTTGAAAACCCCTTGCTTAATTACGGCCGCGTCGAGAGCGATTTTCCAGTCCTGAAGAGTGACAGGGTTGCTCTGCCCTTGGACATGTTGCGCTTCCCAATCGCTGGGAACCATCGCGGGGAACTCCCAACAAAGGCGGCCCAGGACATAGGGATAGGGATAGTTCTCGATGGTGGTGCTGAAGGAAGGAAATGGGAGATAGCGCAGGAAACGCTCCCGCCCGTCCTGGTCCAGGGTGAGGGCCTTGGGAAGTGCGGGATCTCGCGAAGTGAGCGAAACCATCACCGAGGAATCGATCTCCAGGAATTGGCCGGCAGCATTAGGCCGGTTGAAGATCTCAGCGTAGAATCTGGGGCTCGGGCTGTTGATGGAATCGCAGCAGGGCGTTCTAAATGCCACCGGACGGTTTCCCGGCACTTGGTTGACCAAGTCGACTCCCCCATGGAACGTGTTGGTGGCGCCTCTGAGATCATTTTTCCCAAGTATGGGGCAGGGATGCGTCAAGGTGTGCACCTCCATGGAAAGCCCTTCCTTCAGCCAGGCCTGGATCTGGGGGCTGTCGGGGGCGATCGCGTTGCAGAAAATGCTGATCGGCGCGCGCCCATCGATTCGCTTCAAGCGTTCGATGATTGGCCGAAGGAACTGTTCGTACGGGGCAGTGTTCGCGCCCATGTCGTCGATGCCCAGGATCACAACAGCGTCGACATTCGTGGCGCCCACCCATTGAGGAGTCGTCAGCTTCGGGAATTCGATGTTGGGATAGAATGGATCGGCGCCGTCCAGTGGCGTGAATTCATTCCCGTTTGGCGTCGCCGCCGATGCGTCGAACAGAGTAAACCAAAAAAAAGCTAGGCCGCTCAGGACCGAAGCGTGCTGGATCATAGAGCTGTTTGTGGGACAACTCCAGGGATTCGACAAGCGGATTCTCTCTCTGGCGCGGGTAATCACGCTGAACTCTCCCGCCTTCCGTGAACGAGACACAACCCCTGGACAAACGGATACTTCCGGGATCCATACCACCACCCCTGCGCCGCGACGGCCGCCAACACGCCCATCACCGGCTTCATGGACTTCACGCACTCTTGCCGAAGCAACACCCTACTTCGACGAAACATCGTCATTCAAGCCGAGCTCTCGAAGCGCAGATTTGGTTTCGTCGAGTTTCTGCTTGGAAACCCCGCCTTCGGGCGATACTTCAACCTTCACCGTCAGTTTCAAGCCACGCGCGGAAGCAAATTTGGAAAGAACTTTGGTGTAGAAATTCATCCATTTTTGCGGCGGAATTTCACCGGACCAATCCAGGCCGGATGCGCTCGTCGGCACCAGCGGCGGCAGGGTGGTGACTGGGAATGCGCCCGGTTGAACAACGCCTCCAGACGGGTTGGTTGGTGGCAGCATGGGTGTGGGCGGTGACGGCGCGGCGCGACCTTGCAGGTAAGCCTCGGCGGTCTCCTTGGTGACGATGAACATCTCCTCCGACAATTCCACGTCGGCGATCATCAAGGCATTGCTGAAATGAAAGGGTTTGTATTCGCCTGACGCGGTTTTTCCAATATACGCCAGCAAGCCGTTGCCGACGCCCCGAGAAATCGTTTCCTTCAACACATCGGGATTGGTCAGCCGTGGGAATTGTGGCGCGGCAAAGAAGGCATCGCGGACAGACTTTGTTGACCATTCCTTGAAGGCGGGCGGCCAGTTGCGGATCAGGAAGGAGGGACTGATGCCTTTGGTTTCCAAATCGCCGTCGGAACTCAGCCGGGTGATAATCAGCGAAACCAAGTCCGCCGCCGCGCTGGAATGGACCAGGCCGAGATCCACACGCTTCACGGTGTTCTCCTTGCCGAGCAACATCAAATTCTTGTAGGTGCGCCAGATGGTTTCCTTCAAGTCACGGCGGGCCTTTTTGAGATTTTCCGCGAGTTGGTGAACCTGGGTTTTATCCAGTTTCAAATCGTCGTCATCGATGGCTTCCCAGGCGAGCATCTTGCGAGCGTCTTCGCGCAAGGTGTCCGGCGTTTCTGGTACGCAGAAAATGATGGAGCTTTTGAACGTGCGGGATGAAGTGCCGTATTCACGAATCATCTTCTCAACGAACAGTGGGGTGGACTTCTCGTCCTGCAACGACTGGTCCGGCGACAGCACGACCAGCGTCACAGCGGGGCGATCAGCGATTTGAATCGTCTTCTCGGCAAAATAAACACGCTCCACTCCGATCCCGGCAGAAAAGACTTTCTGGATTTCTTCCCGGATGCGGTCTTCTATCTGGGCGGGCGGGATGGTCGCGCGTCGATCGGCGAACCGTTTGTTGAGATTCTCTTTGAGGCTGAAATGGTAGCGATTGCGCTCCACGGCAAGGTAGTAACACCCTTCGGTCAAAGCCTCCAACGCGGTTTCGACATTGCCAATGTCCAATCCTGGTTCCGCCACGGCGAAACGGATTTCCGGGACAGTGGCGTCCGCCTTCGCCTGTCCGCCATTTGACTCGAAGAAGATGGCCGTCATGACTTTTCGATGCAGGCGCGCAATTTTGATAGTCTCCTGCGCCTCCGCATCAAGCCGCGTCGCGTGGGAATCACGTTTGCCGCAAATGTCGGTCGTCACCGCGCCTTCCAGCTTCGTTTCACCGAACTGCTCGAAAGTCGCGGAACGGAACATGGCATCATCGAGCGGCGCTGTCCCGAGTCCAATGATGGCATCCTTGTGCGCTCCTTTGAATCCTTCCTGATAGGCGCGCGATACCCACAACGCGAGCAGGCGCAACACCCCGCGGGTTTGCTGAAAGCGCGGCAACGCCTGCCACTTGCGCTCAAACACCGAAATGACCGCCGGGTGAAATGGATAGGTGGCAAGGAAGGCGTCGCGCGCGCCATCCACGTTGAATTGACTTGGCAGTTGTTGCCGATGTTCGACAACCCAATCGGCGTATTCCACGCACGTTGCCAACGCCTCCTTGGGTAACATCACCTTGCCCTCGCCGGAGACAGCGCGCTCATCCCACTCGAACAACCGGCGTCGGATGATCTCGGAAATCTCGGCGTCCGATGACATGACGATGGCTTTGCCGAGCCGGTCGAGCACTTTTTTGAACCGTTCGAAATCGGACTGATCCTCCGCTGACATCTCTAATTCTGAGGCAGGAATGGAAACGGCAAGGACGACGCTGTCCGTGCTGCGGGCCACTTCCGAAAGATTTTGCAGAAAATTGTAGAGTTGCCCGCCTAAACCGCTCCGGCGATTGCGGCTGACATGGTTCATCAACTCGTCCATCAAGATGAGGCTCGGTTTGTCTTTCGGGAGAAACTGGCGGATGACCTCGCCACCGGGCGCTTCGCCTTTGTCGTCGTGCTCGGCCACGAATGCAAAGGCGCGTTCGCCGCCAAGTTGCCAGGCGATTTCGCCCCACGGCGTTTTGCGAAGTGGCGTGCCGTCTTTGCCGCCTCGCCCACTGATTGAATCAAATTCTGTGCCGACGAAAACAGCAGCTTCGGACTTCGGCACGCTGGACACCCCGGCACGGGCGATTAGTTGCGAAACCCCGGCGAGATTGTTCGCTGCCGGTCCGAGCTTTGCCACATGGTAAAGGAGCGTCAGCGTTTGTCTTGCCGCCGCCAAATTGCGTCGACAGGTTGAATATGGCGTTGGTTTCCGTCCGCTCGCCCGATAAACGGCGGATGACTTCGGAGGCGAGACTGGCGAGGTTTTTCGTGACGTAGGTTCGCTCGAAAAATCGTTCCGGATTCAGATAATCGGCGGGCGCTTTGCCTTCTCGCACCTGATCGAGGTGGACGGCGAACTCCGACGCATCGAGCGGTTTGCCCTCGCGCAAATCCTCGCGCGGGGTGACAATTTTATACCAGGGTTTGAGGGGCATATCAGCGGAGCAGCATCAAGGACGAAAGCGGAAGGGTAACGATTCTTGGGTCAGCTACATGAGGTGCATCATCCTGCGTGACGAGCAGTCCGAAGGGCGCGTTGTTCACAGACTTCTCAATGAATGAACGGAGTCCTTCGGTGTCGCGCAGCGCATCGATCCTGGCATGGTATTTCACTTCTATCGGAATCCGCTTCACTCCCATCGTCATCACGAAGTCCACCTCAGGCTCTTCTTGCCGCTCCGGGAAGTGAGAAACGTCCAAACCGGCAATGGTCGCCAGCACCGAACCGGCCACGCTTTCGGCCAGATGGCCGGCAACCACCGTCAGCTCCGGTTCCTCACGAAGCTTGGTTGGGTTTAGTGGAATTTGCTCTTGAAGCCAGCTCGCTCGCAGGCCGTGGTCCACCAGGCACAACTTAGGACTGCCACGTTTGCGCTTGAGGCGGATTTCCAGCGGCGGAATTAAGCGCAGCAGCAGCGTGTCACCGAGAAATCTGAGGTAGGCATTGATTCGCTGGGCACCCACATTGGCTTGGAGTACCCGCTGGGCCTCCCGGGCGAGCGTTTGAATGGTGGGGGTTTGCCCGGCGTATCGGCAGCAAAGGCGGAACAGCTCCTCCAACAGTGCTGGGTCACGCTTCCGCCCGCGGTCCCCCAGCCGCAGGTCATGCTGAATGACCCGCTTGATGACCGTCTCGTTCAATTGGTCGGCCACTTGTTGCCACGGAGCATCAGCCCGCAGATGGGCCAGCGGGTAGCCTCCACGCTCTGAAAAGGCCGCGAAGGTCGTGTCTCGAACCTGTTTCACCGATAGGCCATGCTCGCGGAGTCCCAACCAGAATGCCGCGTGGGTGAGCGCTTCCAGCCCATTGTCCTTCAAAAACGGCCCGCCGAGATCCAGGCCCCTCAGCGCCGCAATCTCCGTCAGTGAAAGGGTGCCAGCCTCAAGCGTTGTGATTCGCCCTGCCAGACTGTCGCGCCCGGCTTCGATTCGCAGTGCCGAACTGCCCGTTACCACCACTTGCACCGTGGATGAGTCCACCAACGACTTCAATTGGGGCGCCCAACTCTCCAGATTTTGGACTTCGTCCAGCAAGAGAAACCCCGACTCTCCGAGACGTGCCGCTTCGTTGCATGTCCTGCCAAGGATTGTTCGCTCGAACCAGTCCACAATTCTCAGAATCGGGGAATCAAAGCCGTCCAACTCGCGCAAGTCATCGAATTGAACGCGGAGAATCCGCCGTCCCTCTACTCCTGTCTTGAGCAAGTCCTCAACAAAATGCAGTTGGGCCGTCGTCTTTCCAATCTGTCTCGAGCCGCGCACCACCACAATCGGCGCGAGTTTCCATTCAATCCGTCGCTGAATCTGGCGCACAAGATGCCGCTGGTGAGGGGGCAACACCGGCAGCGCACGCCCCTCCCACCAAGGATTTTGACGCCGCAAGTCCTCCACCAGCTCGGACGGCAGAGTCATCTGCGAGAAAAGAAATTCTTTACTCATAGTTGATCGGAGCGTAGGCCATCCTCGCTCAGAAACCCAATCCCTTCTTCCGCGCCAGCACACCGTCAACCCAGCGCTTTTCTTCGGTGTGCGGAGGATATAGGGCCGACAACGCTTGGGCGAGCTTCCAAAACCGTTCATCGCGGCCGACGCCGACCTCGACGATGAATCGTTTCAATGCTTCGCTCCGACCGGCGGCGAACAGGATCATGCTCTGGTGAATGCGGTCGAGGACGGTTCCGCCTGCCTTGCCGGCAGGCAGGCCAAAAGTCGTGCCGCCTTCGTCGGCCTGTTCCAGAACCTTGAACAAATCGAGTTGGGCCAGTTTCTTTTTCCGGGCGGGCGTGACCTTGCCTTCGCCTTTGCCAAACAAATGACGCGCGCGTTCGCCGACGGGGAGGAGGTGGGCTTGTTCACCGGAGACTTCCACGAGGCTGCTCAAATCTTCCAGGTGCGCGCAGATCCTCGCGCGGCTTGACGACTTTAAACCAAGGTTTGAGCGGCATAGGTTAAAAATCTCCGTTCACAACGTCCAAGACCGCAAAGGCTTGTAAGCGCGCTTAAGAAGCGATGTTGAAATTCAAAGCTGGTGTCCAATATAATCATTCCGATGCCTCGCAAGAGGCAGTCGATCCACGCCTGATGGCGGCGGATTTGGCTTCTGGCCCCGTGAGCCGGTTTAATCACGGGGCGCTTTTTTTTCAGACCAGATTTTCCCGCCGCCACGAAAATAATCGCGAACTATTCCGCGGTTCACAACGTAGGCGCTGGAAAACTTCCAGCCGCCGTTTTGCCGGGGCTCCAACCGAACGACGTATTTTTCTTCCCAAATCACGTAGAGCCGGTTCGGCGGTCGTCTCCGTCCCGTCGGGCTGGGCACTTCCCAACATTCCGAACCAGGCACTTCCCCACGGATCAAAGGGCCAATCCACCGCATTCTCTCCAAACGGCTTTCGTCTGGCAACTCACGGCTTTTGGTCAAACTCCACTTGTCCGGCTTGTCGTAAAAAGCGTGCCCGAACCGATCTTCGTGAAAAACCACGGACGCTCCGTCGTGCCCGTTGTGAATCCCGAATTTTTCGTTTTGCAGATAGTGGAGCTTGTAAGCCGCATAACCGCTGGCCGCCAACTCTTCGTCCGGCACAGCGGAGAAATCGATCAAGAGTTCCTGCAAGTTCATGCCGGTTCACTGAGGTTGATCGAGAAGATGTTGAATTTGGTCAATCCTGGACTTCCGTTTGTCGCTTTGAGCGAAGCGCCTCGACGCTGTCCGATGTGGTGGACCAATTTTGCTTTGGGACTGTCCGGATTGATGCCACACCATTCGGCTGCGGTCGCGCCCGTCAGCAGGTCACTAATCTGAGCCAGAGGCGACTGGTGCGAATCAATGACTGTCAGATCATCTATCCATGCTTTTCCTTTGGCAGAGTTTTCCAACACTCGTCGGAGCGTCGTATAACGATCGGCGCCTTTGTTTCTCTTGAAATCGAGCAGTATGAGATAGCGATCTCCGGCCAGAAGCCATTTCTCCAGCATCTCGAAGTAAAACTTGTAAAAACCCAACTCCCGGTCATTGCCGTGAAATGCGTTCACGTTCACCTTCGACTGCTCCACAAGAATCACGCGGAATCTCAAGTCTTCCTGGTCAAAAAAGAAATTCACGAGCTTTTGATAGGCGTCCAATTTCTTCGCGCTCACCTTGCTCCACTTGACCTCGCCTTTGAGGCCCACCTCAGCACGCAGTTTCCGAAATTCCTTTGTCAACGCCTCCTTTCGGCTCCGCGGCAGCCACATCCCGCCAATCGCCATGAACGGATTCACCGCCGAATGGTCGTGGCGGCTTTCGTCGCAATAAACAAGGTATTCCATGCTTAGAACCCTAGTCCCTTCTTCCGCGCCAGCACGCCGTCAACCCAACGCTTTTCTTCGGTGTGGGAAGGGTAGAGGGCGGACAACGCCTGGGCAAGTCGCCAGAAGCGTTGGTCATGTCCCGCGCCGTCTTCAACGAGGAATCGCTTCAACGCCTCGCTGCGACCGGCGGCGAACAGGATCATGCTTTGTTCGATGCGATCAAGGACGGTTTCGCCGTGGCGTTCGACTTTTGTTTCGCCAAAGGTCGTGCCGCCTTCATCGGCATGTTCAAGCACCTTGAACAGGTCAAGTTGGGCAGCTTTCTTTTTTCTGGCGGGCGTGATTTTGCCTTCGTCCTTGCCGAACAATTGGTGGGCACGCTCCCCAACGGGGAGCAGTCGTGCTTTTGAGGAGCAGGCCAGCCATGATGGTTTTGCCGGCGCCTGGGTCATCCGCAAGCAGGAATCGAATGCGCCGAAGTGCCATGAAATACTGATAGACCGCCTCAAGCTGGTGCGGCAGAGGGTCAACTCGCGCGATGGAGAGGGAGAAATAGGGGTCGTATTCAAACGCCAGCGCAAGACGCATGGCTTCAACAGCGAGCCGGAAACGCAGTGGATCGCCGTCAAACGGTTCAGTTTCCGGCGTGGTTTCGAGCGTGGCGAGTTGATCGGATGTGAGAATTGGTTCGTAAACGAGCGAGGTGTTGAGGCCTTTCGCGATGAGTTCCACCGCGTCGCCCATTGGAATGCAAACGATGATTTGAACCGGTTCTGGAAAAATCGGTCCGCGCAGAATCTTGTCGGGCTTCAAGTCTTCGGCTTTCATCGAGAGCGTGCTTTTGGGCTGTCAGCGATTCGCTCATGTTGCAGAAAAGTCGCTGAGACTGAACGGCCAAATTCATGCGGAGTGGTTCTCGGGCGAATCGGCGATGAGTGTGTTGCTATCGCAGGCGCGTGTGAAGGAATTTTCGGCGGCCGGCATCCTCGGAGGCGTCATGAGCACACCTGAATTTGATTCCGCCGATCTCTCCCGGCTCCAATCCCAAATGACCGCCTGGCGGAATCGCCAGGCGGGGCGCCCTCGGCTCCCAAAGTCTCTTTGGAACGCCGCCGCCCTCGCGTGGATCCACGGAAGCAGCCGCGGCGGATGAATCAAAAATTGAGCGGCCAGGTGGCCCGTTCGCTCTCAGCGCCCCGGCGCGAAAAAACGCTCGCCCCGCACGCTTGCCAAAACAACCCCAAGACGAGACCGTCACCCTCGATGCCAGCACAAACCCCAAATCCGATTCCAAGCACAGGTCAAGCAACGCTCCCATGAAACTGCCGGTCGCTATCTGTCGTCAAGCCACCCGGAATGCCTGGATCCGAAGGCGACGGACTCAACCGATCCCCTCGCTGGGCGGTGGAGTAGCTTCAGGGCGTCGACAAAGCTGCGCTTTCATCCTCTGATCACGTGGCTCGCACGCCTGCTATCAATCCTCCTGCGGGCGCGGGATTCCGGAAAGGCCTAGCATGATGCTTTCGATGGCGCGCCGTTGCTTCTTCGTCGGCCGGCCCAGCCCGCGCGGCACGCTTAAAATGGGATCCTCTCGCAGGAGTTTCGCACGCTCGTATTCTTCAGGAGAGGTGAGGTCTTTCGCGAACAAGACCGATTGTTGGGCGCTCACTCTATTCACAGTGAGCCCGAGCACTTCCACGGTCTTCTTGAGATCCCCGCAGCGTGTCACAATGATTTGACCGGGTCGAACCTCGCGTGACGCCTTGGCTGCATGACCGTCAACGAGAACTTGCCCAGCCCGGCAAGCCATCGTCGCGAGGGGCCGAGTCTTGAAAAGCCGGACGGCCCACAGCCATTTGTCCAGTCGCACCGAATCGGGATTCTCGGCGGCCACGCGCTTGTCAGTTGGGTTTAGGAAGCCGGGCATTCGCCGCGGCCAGTCTGGCTTGAAGCGAGACACGCTCCCCTTGGATCGCGTCGCCAGTCATCATAAAACGCCAGGAGATGGCGGCCAGGTCAGTCGACAAAAAAAGTCTCATTCGAAATCAGCAAGGCTTGGGCGAGTTGTTGCCAGGCAAGCGCCTTCGATTGGCTTTGATCGACGGCGGGCGTGTCGTTTGAAGCGGTTGATTCGCCAAGGAACTCGCGGGCCAACCGCCACTCGTCAGTCTCGGGGCTGCGCTGATAAATGATCCGGTACAGCGCCTGCACTTTGCCTTCGGCATCCGCCGCTTGACGGACCTCGGATCGGGCCAGCAAGGACTTCGCCTGCTCAATCACAAATCGATTGTTCAAAAGATAAAGCGACTGCTGCGGAACGGTTGTCGCAAACCGCTGAGAACTGGTGGTGTCCGGGCTCGCAAAATCGAACGTTCGAAACATTCCGGGAAGGTTCTGGCGGTCGACAAACCCATAGACCGTCCGCCGCCTCGCTTCGGGAGCGGTCGCGATGTCCGTGGAGTGCCCTCCAGCGGCAAGGTCCAGCCTGCCAGAAATGGCCAGCAAAGTATCCCTGCTCGATTCGAAGTCCAACCGCGTGCGGTTCATGCGCCAATAACTCGCGTTGGTCGGATCGAGGGCGGCATTTCGAGCGTCCTCGGCGCTCGATTGGCGGTAGGCATGGGAGGACATGATCAGTCGGTGAAGGCTTTTCACGGACCACCCGTCCTCGATGAATCGCGCGGCCAAATAATCCAGCAGTTCCGGGTGCGAAGGCGGCTCGCTCCGCAATCCAAAGTCACTGGGCGTCTTCACAAGCGGAGTGCCAAAGTGATGCATCCACACCTGATTGACGAGGACCCGTGCGGTGAGCGGATTATCTTTGCTGGCGATGGCTTGCGCCAGTTCCAGCCGGCCTCCACCCTTGGAAAAGGGCTGCCGATCCGGTCCAGACAAGAAGCCGAGAAACCGGCGAGGCACGGAAGGACCCGAATTCCCCGGATTGCCCCGGATGAAAACACGGGGATTGTAGGGCGTTGAATTCTCGACAAGCGCCATGGCTCGCGGCGGGGCGCCAGGGTGCGTCGCGTCGAGCTCGTCGAGTTTCCGTTGCAACGCCCTCGCTTTCTGCGCGGTGGGCACATCGAACAATCGCTTGACGTCGCCGGGAGGCACGACCGCCGGGGAACCTTCCCCATACAGCAGTTGCCTCACGGATTCCAATCCCGGCTCGGGCAGCCCTTTCAACTCCAAGCCCGCCGGGGCGGCTTTCACCAATTTCTGCCAGGCTTGATCCGTTTCCTGGCACAGCGCGTTGATCGCAGCCGCGACGTCATCAAGGGAAGCGGGGGGCTTTCCCGTCAAAGTTTTTGCCAAAAGCGAGCCGGCGATGGTCGTGGCGTTCGTTCCCTCACGAGCCCAACTCTCGATCAGCTTCGGGGAATCAGCGGCGAAGCGGTTCGTGTCGAGGGCCGCGAAGGCCAGCCATTGCAAGATGAGCGCCTTGTTGGTCCATGCTGGATCCTTCAAACGCTGACCCCATTTCGACGCGATTCCGGGATCGAGCTTTTTCTCGCGCGCAAGTGCCTCCGATTTGTTCCTTCCCTCGGAGGCAGCCGCGCGGAACGCGACCAGGAAATAGTCGCCAGTTCTGCGACGCACTTCGGCGAGGGATTCGGCGCTTTTGGTCTCCCGGAATTGCTCGAGTTCCGAGGATCGCTTCCGGCGCTCCTCCAGATAGGCGGGGTATTCACGGGGCTCTGAATGCTTTCCCAGCAACGGCTTTTCGGCTGGCTCCGAGCTGCTCGCAAAAACACCGTAAAGAGAGTAATAATCCTCGCTCGGAACGGGATCATATTTATGGTCGTGGCAGCGCGCGCAACTGACGGTCACTCCCATGGTCCCTCGAAAAACGACGTCCATGCGGTCGTCGATGATGTCGTGGATATTGTTCAAGAAGCGCCTCCCCAGCGTCAGGAAGCCCAGCGCGGCCAGCGGCTGCTTATCTTCCCCCAACTCCAGTTGATCCGCCGCGATTTGCTCGATCAAAAATCGGTCATAGGGCAAATCCGCATTAAATGCGCGAATCACATAATCGCGATAGGTGTAAGAATAGGGATAACGGCGTTCTTCCTCGAACACATAACCCTTTGTATCGGCGTAGCGCGCGATATCGAGCCAGTGTCGCCCCCACCGTTCGCCGTAGAGCGGGGACGCGAGCAATCGATCCACCAATCGGGGGAACGCATTCGGTGACCGGTCCTTGGCGAATCTTTCGATTTCTTCAAGCGTTGGAGGGATGCCCCAAAGACCTATCGTGGCCCGCCGCACCAAGGTTCGAGGATCCGCTTCCGCCGACGGGGACAATCCCTTTTCCAACAGCTTTTCTTGCAGGAACGCGTCCACTGCATGAGGACGAAACCCAGGAATTCGGCTGTGAGGCACCTCCGGTTTGACGATTGGCTGAAAAGCCCAATGACTCGAGTGGGCGGGAACGACGTTCACCGCGGCGAGCGCCGGCTTGAGGACGCTCACAAATGTCATCAGGCCCAAAACCAGCCCCCCCCACCCCGCTCTGCATCGACGTTTATTCATGGTTCTCAATCTGTCTTATCCCAACTTAGGGTCCGTGCAAAAATAACTTCGGATTTTGGCGGGAGCGCTGCCAGGCCAGATGCAAGACGCGAGGAAGGCGCATCCCCCAAG
>SYMW01000140.1 GCA_005805305.1 Verrucomicrobiales bacterium | reverse complement strand
TGGAGCGCGACTGTGCTGAAAGCCAGTCGCAGCAGCATCTCAGGCTCGCTATCACGCCAAACCTGCTGCGGCTGGTGCTTCGCACACAACCGCGCTCCGGGCTGCCAGCCAAATTCACCGTCAACCTGCGGATGCACTGCCTCAGCAGCCATCACGTGTGAGCTGCTGCGAGTGGTTCTGAACCTCCCTTGCCGCAGGACCTCCCTAAACGATCCAGCATTCGGGGATGTGAGTCATCGATCTTCTCGGAGGAAATTTGCCCAGACCTAAGTTTTAGTCCACGTGTTCAGACGATTTGCGGAAGCTTTGAAGGCCTCGCGATTGACCCAGTAACAAAGGATCATCCAAGCCGTGCACCAGAGGTAAGAGCCCACGACGTCCGCTGTGTAGTGTACCAGAAGGGCCATTCGGCTGACGCCGACGGCCAGGATGAGGGCTGCGGCGATCGTCGCCACAGTGATTTTGAAGGCTTTGGTGGTGGCGAATTCACGCCAGAGAATCAGCGCGGAATAACCGTAAAGGAAGCAGGCATTCGCCGTGTGGCCGCTGGGAAATCCGGGGTGTGTGAGGGGCGGGAGATCATCAAACCCGGGCCGGGGCCTCCCCCAGAATCCTTGCATCCTGCTGTTGATTTCAGCGCCCAAGAGGACCGCGATCAGCAAACCTGGCGCATGATACCATCGCTTGGAGAAAAACAAGGGGACCAAAAGGATCCAGAGCAGTTTGCGCGCGCTGCCGCCTCCGAACTCGGTGACCCAGCTAAAAAAGAAAATTTCATGGGTTTTGAGCTCATGGAAGTAGTTGGTCAGCGTTTGATCCCATCGATAGATCAAGCCCCGATAGCGAATATCCGCGGCGAGAACAAAGAACAAAAGGGAACAGGCCACGAATACCCAAGCCCATTTCGAGTGAATGAAGTCCTTGAAGTATTCGTTCCATCTCTGTGGCGGGGGCGAGGGGTTCATGGTTTAGCGGTCCTTCTTGGTCATGCTCGATAGCGTTATCCCAGGTTGCCCAAAGCCTCGGTTGATCAATGAGGAATCCCCTGAATCGCCCTTGGGGCACGCGGAAATCGTTTCCGCTCGATTCTTCTTAATCCCTCACATTTCCGGCTCATGGTCCATGCAAAAATAACTTCGGATTTTGGCGTGAGCGCTGCCAGGCCAGATGCTAGGCGCGAGGAAGGCGCATCCCCCAAGGTGGGGCTGTAACTGACCTGCCTGCGCCGTGGCGGCTACGGCAGGCAGGCGAGCAACGAAGCAGATGGCCTGGCCCCGCCCCGCCCCAAAGGGCTGTGGCCTCGTGACAGCATGACATTATTCCTTTGTGACTCATTCGTCACAGACCGGGAGGGTATGCTCCGCATTCGTGCCTCGGCATAATGTCATGATTCCGCCAGCAAAGCCCGAACTTATTTTTGCACGGACCCTTCGGGCGCTCTTTGGAATCGACTCCACATGGGGCCTGCGGCCCGAGGCAGTGGGCGTTAGGCGATGATTTCGTTCACGACGCTTCCGTAGACGTCGGTCAAGCGGAAATCGCGTCCCGCGTATCGGTACGTAAACTTTTCATGGTCAAAGCCGAGCAAGCGCAAGATGGTCGCGTGCAAGTCGTGGACATGGACCTTGTTTTCCACGGCCTTAAACCCAAGTTCATCCGTGGCGCCATGAACGGTTCCCCCCCTCACGCCTCCGCCTGCGAGCCACATAGAGAATCCGAAAGGATTGTGATCCCGCCCTTTGGTTTCCTTTCCTGAGTTATCCAGCTCGACTGTGGGAGTGCGCCCGAATTCGCCTCCGAAAACGATCAACGTTTCTTCGAACATGCCGCGTTGCTTCAAATCCATGATTAACGCCGCGACCGGTTGATCGAGTTCCCTTGCCAGTTTCTCGTGATCCCGAATATTGCTGTGGTGATCCCATGGCTGGCTGGCGCCATGCCAGAGCTGGACGAAGCGCACTCCACGCTCCAGCAGGCGGCGGGCGATTAGCGTTTGCCGCGCGTGCACGCCAGAGCCATATTTTTCGCGGATTGAAAGGGGTTCCTTTGAGACATCGAAGGCGTCCGCAGCGTCCATTTGCATGCGAAAGGCCAGTTCATAGGATTGGATTCTAGCCTCGAGCCGGGCGTCTTGATGTCTGCGTTTTTGATGCGCAGCATTCATTTGCCGCAACAGATCCAGCTGTTGTCTCTGGATCCTCGGAGAAGTGTAATCGTTACGGATGTGCTCGATCAACTTCTCGACGCGCGTGTGTTGGGAGTCAACGAAGGTTCCTTGAAAGACGCCGGGCAGAAAACCGCTCTGCCAGTTTTCGGCCTCTTTGATAGGGTATCCTCCAGGACACATGGCCACGAATCCCGGAAGGTTCTGATTTTCTGTTCCCAAGCCGTAAGTAACCCAGGAACCCATGCTCGGCCGGCTTTGAACCGCATCCCCGCAGTTCATCAACATCAACGAGGGCTCGTGGTTCGGCAGTTCGGCTCGCATGGATCGAATGATCGCCAAGTCGTCCGCGCACTGTCCGATCATAGGGAATAGGTCGCTGATCTCGATTCCGCTCTTTCCATACCTCCGAAATTCCCAAGGCGACGGCATGGCGGCTCCGGTTTTGCGCTCGGTCTTGATGGACTCCATGGGGAGCGGCCTTCCGGCGTATTTAGCCAGTGCGGGTTTGGGATCGAAGGTGTCCACATGAGAGGGTCCGCCGTTGAGAAAGAAATGTATGACTCTCTTCGCCCGGCCCGGAAGGGGAGGCTGTCTCGGCGAGAGCGGTTGGATGGCAACCGGGGCTCCCTGGGCGCCCAAGTCACCGAGCATTGATGCCAGTCCGATCCCGGCCATACCCATGCCCCCGCGGCGTAGAAACTCGCGTCGTGTGAGGAACGCGTCAGCCAGAGTTGAGGCAGTGTCAGACATGGCAACTAATTCCAATGTGCTTTTGAGACGCGGTTAACTCACCTGTTCTTCCGCATTCCGGCGTCGTTGCTCATTCCTCGGAGTTCCTCAAGGAATGGCGTCTCTTTCTCGCCCAGCCGGAGATCGAAATTTCTTCGCCACTTAAGCTCATCCCGAAAGCACACTGGAATATGTATCAAAATCAATCCACAAATACAAACTCATTGGATAGAAGCAGCACTTGAGCGTAGCGCTCCCATGTGGTGAGAGGCGGTGGAGGTTGGGGCGGTTCTCCCCCGAAATCGCGTTTCGCGCTCCACATCTTCTCCGAATCATCTCCTGGCGACTTCTTAGCGATCCATTTGATTTCAGGCGACCAGGAGAAATCGTCGTTGTTGAGGTTCCTATTCAAGTCGACGACAAAATCGATCGTATCTCCTTGACGCATTTCAACCGAGTCCAGTTTTGCAACGACGTTCGTGTTGTGGACGGTCCATTGTCCCAGCAGTCCAGTCCGGCTCGAAACCACGGAGGCTCTGATGCCATCTCCGTTTTTGTGTTTGTGGACGATCCTACCGCCGATGGCGACGCGGTCATCGGAAGGGGCCACCCATCGGCGAATCGCCGCATGTTTGATGTCGTTTCCGGCGTGTCCTCCCTCGGCCGTCAACTGCACCCAGCCCAGTTTTGGATCTGGCCACTTTTCCCCTCCCTGCCAAGCGGTGTCGGTGAAGTGGGGAAGTTTTTCGAAAGCTTTGACCCTCTGTTCGTCGTCGTCGTATTCGCCATACCCGTAAAGCCAGATGGATTCGACCTTCTTCGGCGGTGGTGTCGTGGGTTCCCGATCCCAGTTCCTGATGAAAGCCATGGCGGCATCAATTTCGCCCGAGGTGGCGCGGCGCTGATAAACGAGCTCGAAAAGCGATTGAATCCGTTTTCGCGTATCAGTGATCCGGGTGAATTCGGGACGCGAGGCGATTGCCTTGGCCTGGCTCACCACAAATGGGCTGTTCATGAAGAACAGAGCCTGCTGCGGCACTGTGGTGTCGGAACGCTGGGGGCTGTGCATGTCGGGGTTGGCGAAATCGAAGAGCCGGTAGACGCCCGGAAGGAACTGGCGATCGACAAGGCCGTAGAGCGTTCTCCGTTTGCTGAAGGGTTTTTTAAGAAGTTCCTCTGACTTTCCGCCCAGCCGGGAGTCAAGTTCGCCTGAAACAAACAGCATGGAATCACGCCACGATTCAAAATCCAAGCGACGATCATTCATTCTCCACAACAGCCTGTTCTCAGGATCGACCAGTTCAGGGGCATTCGGGGGCGGGGTCCTGCGGGTTCGGTTTGCCATCGGGGCAACCGACTGGCTTTGAGCTGGAGTTTCAATCGCGCTGACCTGTTGGTAAACGCTCGAATTCATGATCCAGCGGTGAAGTTTCTTGATTGACCACCCTTCTTTCATGAAATGAATCGCGAGCCAGTCGAGCAGCTCTGGGTGCGAGGGTGGATCGGCGCGAACTCCGAAGTCGCTGGTTGTCCGCACCAGGCCAGAGCCGAAGTGGTGCTGCCAGACGCGGTTGACCAAGACTCTGGCGGTCAGGGGATTGTCCTGGCTTGTGATGGCGCGCGCCAAATCCAAGCGTCCGCTGCCCTGTTGAAATGGATTTCGATCGCTCCCAGCCAGGACTCTCAGGAACTGGCGCGGCACTTCCTCGCCCTTGGTCGCGGGATTGCCGCGTATAAACACCCGGCTATTAACTTGCGTGGGCCGATCCTCGAGGATGACTGCGTAGGGTCCTGCCGAGGGCGATTTGATAATCCACTTGTCGATTTCCGATTGCAGCTTTCCCAGCTCGACCCTCGTGCCTTCGTCGAAGAACCATTCCAGATCCACGATGGCGCCCTCCGGCAAAGTGGCGGGAGAATCGGGCCCATGGAGCACCCGGCGCAACTCATCTTCAAACTCCGTTAATGGTGGGGCAGTTGCGGCGACGTGCTGATTGGTTGAGAATCGAAGACTCCATTTCTGGTCGATCTTGGTGAGCAATTCTCCATAAGAAGCGGCCAAGTCATGCATGGAAGCAAGTTCGGCGCGACCCAATGCCTCGACCACCAAGGGGTTTAAGTTCGTTCCATGCTGGGTCAAAAGACTGCGTAAAATGTCGGGGGATTTGGCCAGGAATTGGTTTGATTGCACGCTCGCCAAGGAATGCCAAGGAGCCCACACAGGACTGAAGCGTTTGCTGGACTTGAACAGGTAAGCCACCCATTGCCTGATAAGCGCCGGATTGAGATCCTCCGGTCCCACGAACGAGTAAAACTCTTCGTTTGGAAGCTTATCGGCGGTCAGCGTGGCGACCAGATATTCGGTGGTCTTGACGCGCATCCGTGACAATAGTTCATCACGTTTTTTGGCGAAAGTGGTTTGCAGCTTTTCCTCGCGTTCCCGCAACCCGGTCTTGAATTCCATCTCAGACCTAGACGGATTCACGCCCGGGGAGTGGATGGAAATCAACTTCTCGTGCGCCCCGTTGAACACCCCATACAAGGAATAATAGTCCTGGGTGGGAATGGGATCGAACTTGTGATCGTGACATCGCGCGCAGCCGACAGTCAGCGCTAACATTCCGCGCATCACCACATCGATGCGGTCATCGATGATGTCATGCACGACGCCCAAAAACCGCCGGCCGAGGGTGAGAAAACCGAGCGCCGACAGCGACGGGTCGCCGGGTTCGGAAACGAGGCGATCCGCAGCGAGTTGAAGTTGCAAGAACACGTCGTAGGGAAGGTCCTCGTTAAAAGCCTTAACCACCCAGTCTCGGTAAACGTGCGAGTGAACAAACCGTCCCTCCTCACGGTCCGAGTACACGTAACCTTTTGTGTCGGCATAGCGGGCGACGTCCAGCCAGAGGCGCCCCCACCTCTCGCCGTATCGGGGTGACGCGAGCAAGCGATCGATGAGCGTGGAAAGGGCTCCCGGCGAAGGATCGTTCACGAAAACTTCGACTTCCTGCATGGTTGGGGGCAATCCTGTGAGATCGATCGTGGCTCGGCGAATGAAGGATCTTCGATCCGTTTTCGCCGATGGTTTTAGTCCCTTGCCTTCGAGTTTTGAGAGGACAAACAAATCGATGGGTGTCTGAGCCCGCTCCTGATCGACTACCTCGGGAGTTTTTGGGAGAACGGGGATGTGGTAGGCCCAATGGTTCGTCACAGCGGTCGTCGATGCCAGTTCGGTTTTGCCGGGGACGCCGTCGCGGGGGTCCGGCGCTCCCATCTCGATCCAGGCAATGAAATCTTCAACTTGCGCCCGGGAGAGGCGCTTCTTGGGAGGCATCTGGAGTTCATGATTCTCGTAACGAATCGCCTCAATCAACAGGCTTGCTCCGGGATTTGAAGGAACGACCGCGGGTTTTCTTGAATCCCCGCCCTGAAGCATGCCTTCCTTGAAATCCAAGCGGAGTCCACTCTTAGGAGTCTTGCTCGTGCTGCTGTGGCATTCATAGCAGCGTTCCGCAAGCACCGGGCGTATGCGGCTTTCGAAAAACTCCAAACCATTCTGAACAGGGGCCGATTCGGCTGCTTGCGGTCCGCCTGCCATTCCCAGCGCCAAGAGCCAAATGGAAACCAGGTTGCGGACGTGAGCGAGAAAATCGTTGACGCGGAGTCTCCTCGAGCATTGATCAACAAGAATCACCGCTTGACGTTGACTGGAGATTTTTACTGTCACTTCTGATGAATTCAACCGCACACTGAACAAGAACCGCGGGGAGTCGCCAAAGCAGCGAGCGCGGTGGCTGGTCGGGGCGACGACACAACTCCGCGATTCATTAACCCTTCACATAGCCCGCACGTCATACCGGTTCATCCTTAAAACGGCAGTTGCCCCTGGCGAATCTTCACAAGATCCTGGCGATAAAGTCTTTCCGAATCACTCACCAGATCCATAAAGGATATGCCTCGCTCATCGTCAAACCTTTCTCATTCAGGCTTTTGCAAATCCGCTCGAGGTTCAACTGCCGTTTTAAGGTTCATTTCATCTGGAATTTTGATGAAACGATCGGGCCGCCGCATTCAAGCGATCCCAATTCCGTGACTGCTCTTGATCTGGCGAAACTAATTCGTGGCGAAATGTCCCGCACTGGATTCCAGTTTGAGAGATTTTGGGAGCTTTTTCGGATCGAGTCGCATCACCAGAGTATGGTTACCGCCTGAGAGATTCACGCGCCATTCTTCGCGTCCATTTGTCTCTTGAGTTTTGCCATTAATCCACAGAGCGGCTCCGGATCCCCCTGTGAGCTTCAAAGTCACAGCGCCGGCGTTGGGGAGATGGAATTGCGTGGCGGCATAAAGGCCGATCAGACCCAAGTACTTCCCAGGAACCGCTCCTTCAGTAATTCGGGAAGCGGGCAGTTGTCCATCGACATTCGCGTAAAGAGGGGTCCATTCCTTGGCTCTTACGTCGCTTGTGACGAACTTGTCTTCTCCGAACTGCTCGAGCGTGTGGATACCAGGCCGAACCCGCCAGACTCGCGCAATCTGGCTTTTGGTCCCGTCAAACGGTCCGGGTTTGCCAAGTTCGCTTAGGAATCTAAACAGATCGATTCTTTCCTGAGGCGCCAAATTGTCCACCAATCCGGCTGGCATGAGGGAGAGGGAACCGATTTGGCGATTCGCCACATTTGATTTTGCGAGGGCCAATTCCTTGCCCGTCGCGTCGCGGAGGATGATTTCTTCCGTGTTTTCACGAACGAGGACGCCGGAGACTTCCTGTCCGTCTTTTGTCTCAATCGCGAGGGCATGAAAACCTTCCTTTATTTTCTTGTTCGGAAACCAGACGGATTCGAGCAAGTAATCCAGCGGGGCGCTGGCGCCGATGCTGGTCATGTCGGGCCCCACTTGGCCTCCAGCGCCGCCGATCGCATGGCAGGCGACGCAGGCGAGCTCTTTGCGGTGATAGACCGCTTCGCCTCGAAATGGATCTCCTTTGGCGATCACATCCGCCGCCAATTGTTTGAATTCCGCATCACTCAGACTGACCTCGCCTTCGTCCAGTCCGCTGGCGCGGGTAATGGCGAGGACGAGATCGGGCTCGTTGCGCCCGCCTTCGCGAGCGGCGCGCATCCCCGCTTTGGCGACTGGGAGGGAGAGGCCAGATTTGGGCAAAGCCCTGGCTAGAGCGGGAGCGGCGCCTTTGACGCTCAGCAAAGATCGCCAGACAGAGAGGGCATCCGTCTCCGAAAGGCTTTCGCCGAGTATTTCGACGGCGGCAGGAATGGCTTTATCGAGCCTGACCGAAGCCAGAGCCAGAACGGCCGATCGGCGGAGGGCTGCGTCCGCCGTTTTGGCGGTGAATGGAGTCAAGATGTCGATCGCCGCCTGGCCTCCGATGTCTCGCAGCGACGCCAGGGCAGCATCCCGCAAGGGAGATCGAGTTTCATTGGCCGATACAATAGCGCCGAGATCTCCAATGAATCTTCCAATGTCTTTCCAGCCTCCAGCAAGGCGCACCGCCTCCAGCCGGACCGCTTCGTTGGGATGGGTGAAGAGGGCGCCTAACTCGACGGTGCCTCCCGTGGGTCTCAGGTTGCGAAGCCGAGCGGCTTGGTTCAGCGACGCGAGCGCCCGTGCCGCGGCGTCGTCGTTGAATCCGCGGGTCAGAACTTGATCGAACAGCATTCTAAGTTCCCTGGGTGTTCCTGCTTGGCCGATGATCTCGATCCACGCTCCTGTTCCGTCGTTGGGCAGCGGTTTATCCCCAATGAGGCGGCCGATCACGGCGCTGGCCAGAGCGGGCTGGATCGACTTCAGTCCGTATTCCAGTTGCTTCTCGCGTCCGCTGATTTTCCAGCCGCCTGACTGCAGTGAGTTCAGCCATGGTTCGGACAAATCATTGATCGTAAGCCAAAGAGCGTATTCCAGAGGTTTGTCCATGGGGGTCTCCAGAACGCTGAGGGCCAGTTCCGCGGCAGTTGCGTTGGGGATTCTCGCCAGCGCGCGCAACGCCTCCAGCCTTACGCGCGGGTGCGTGTCGGCGACGCGAACGGCGAGCAGTGCGAGGGCTTTGGATGTGGGCAGTTCTACTCGATCGAGTGGCAATGGGGCCGGCGGCCAGCCTTTCCATGCGGATTCGGGAGTTTTTGGACCAGGCGCTCGCTGCTGCCAGAACGCGAGCACTCGCACGGCGGCCGACCGGACGCGGCCGTCCTTTGATTCCAATAGGCTCTCCAGCAGGTTTGAGTCAACGATATCGATGGCTTGATGCATCCACAGCGCTTCGAGACGTGCGGCATCGGAGGATTGGGCGTGGGTCCAGGCCGCCAGTTCCTTCTGGATCGCGGCGCCTCGCTCGGTCAAAAGGCGTCGGCTGTGTTCCTTGGTGAAAAGATTCGGGCTCAGAAGATTCGCGAGCAGGGCGGTTGTGCTGGCTTGGGTGAGATTCTGCTTCTGGGCTTTTGCGCGGCCTTTGTAGCTGACACGCCAAATGCGGCCGTGCTCATGATCCCGGCGCGGATCACGAAAATCCACCTCGCCATGCTGGATGATAGGGTTCGACCAATCAGCGATATAGAGGGCGCCATCCGGGCCGACTTTGATGTCAATGGGGCGGAAAGCGACGTCCGTGGTTCGAACTAATTCGGGCATCTCCCGCGTGAGAAAGCCTGAATCCTTGTCTTCGACGGCGAATCGGACGATTCGATGCGCGCGAAAATCGCATGTGACGAAGTTCCCCTGCCAATCGTCGGGAAAGTGGGGGCTGCGAAGATACTCAAGCCCAGCGAATTTAGGGTAGGATCCCGGGCTGGAGCTGGTGTGGATACGCCGGGCGCCGGCATAAGTGAGGTACATCGCTTGAGGAATCACGTGGAAGAGCCCACCCTGTCCCGGATCCGCGCTGCTAGCGCCGTCCGTGGCGAAGCTCTGACCAAAACTGTCAAAGGCATGTCCCCAGGAATTGACCAAGCCTTTCATATGAATGCCGAGCTCCATAGTGGGGACTCTCAGATTTAGAATGCCTCCACTGTTGAGGCGGATCACGCCATGGGGAGTTTCGGTGTGGGTGTGGATGTAGATGCTTTGATTCATGTACATCTGGCCATCGTGGCCCCATCGCAAGGTATGGAGGATGTGGTGCGTGTCTTCCGTTCCAAACCCGCTCAAGACAACGCGGCGCTGGTCAGCCCGTCCGTCCCCATCGGTGTCTTTCAAATGGAGCAGTTCGGTGCTCGCGCCGACGTACACGCCTCCATCGCCCGGCAAGACTCCCGTGGGGATCAGCAAGCCATCGGCAAACACGGTTGATTTCTCCGCTTTGCCGTCCCCATCCACATCTTCAAGCAGGATGATCTTGTCGACGGCCTCCTGGCCCGGCTTGATTTGGGGATAGACCTCGCTGCTGGCGACCCAGAGGCGTCCATCGGCGTCGAAATTCATATGAATTGGCTTGGCGAGCAGGGGGTTTTCCGCGTAGAGGGAAATTTCAAGCTGGTCATCCAGTTCGAATTTCGGAGCGGGCATGGGTTTTAGCGGAACTGGGATAGCTTCCCTTCTGGCCCTTTTCGCGAGCGCTCTCGCGTTGGCCAATCCCGCTGGAACTTGCGCGGTTTCCGGCCGTGGTTTTCGAAGTTCCTCGATTTTTTTCTCCTGTTCCTCGATGAGTGGATCGAACTGGGGGATCTCTTTGGCGTTTTGGCCTTGCTCCTGTTTTCTGAACAGGAAGAGATAAGTGTTGTTTTGCGGGCGCCAGCGATGGAAAAAGAGTTCGTTTTTCTTTAGAATAGCCTCAAGCAACTCTTCGCCTTGAGCGGTCGCCGATCCGGTTCCCGAGAGGATTCCAACGTCTAAATTTGAGGCAGGCCACCGAAGGCTGTCGCGAACAGCCACGGCGGCTCGGCGGTATCCGTGCGACGTGAGGTGCAAACCATTATCCGTGAGTGCTGGTGAGGCGGGAGATGCACCGGTTGGAGCAAGCATCTCAAAGAGATCGACGAAATGAGTGTTTCGCCTGGAGGCGAGATCTTTCAATGCTCTTACATAAGCGGCGAGCTCAGCATTGTGCGGTGAGGGGTCGGGGAGCGGAGGCGGCAGTCTTTCATGGCGGACAGGGCTGAGGATCACCCATCGAATCGTGGTGGTCGAATTGCGTTGCACGGCATCCATGAGGGCATTGAGCTGGCTTAGGAATCCCGGCATACCCGTCTCGCCGTCAAACGAGCTCGCCATTCCGTAGCCGAGTAACACAACCGTTGGCTTCAGCAACGCAATGGAGTTGGTCAATTGCTGAAACCAAGCGTCCTGGGGTTTGGTGTGATCGAATCCGACTCGGGATTGGCCGGCCGGCGTATCGGCGCTCCATCCCAGATTTCGGAAAGTGACACGGCGATCTGAAAACTCGTGGTTGCGGCAAATTCGATTAAGCCGTCCCGGCTTTCTCGTTCGATGAGCGTGTCTCCCACCAGGACCACTCGGTCGCCGTCTCGGAGGTCGAATGCGCCCTGGTTTTGAGCCCGCAACATTCCAGGACCGGATAGGGCGAAACAGGCGGTTAATAGGGCGGGCAGTGCCGCGTGGAGGAGTGGGATCATAAACTGGGCGAATTGGGGTTGGAACGATTCGTGGCGCAGTTCTTTGGGGTCTACTTCATCCGTTCTTGCAGAAACACGGACAGGCCCTTTTTGTTTGAGGAGATGACGTCGAGCCTGCCGTCCCCATTCAGGTCGGCAGCCGTGATTTGAGTGCCCACGCCAGAGTCGTCATCAATCTTGTGCGGAATGAATTGGGCTGTCTTGTTGGGTCCGCGTTTCAATTCGAACCAATAAAGCACCGCAGGCGCGCCGGGTTCGGCGTCTGCAGCGGGTCCATGCGCCCAAAAGCGTTTGCCGGTCACAAAATCCATAAGGCCGTCGCCGTTGATGTCAGCGAGAACCATCGCGTGGGGTTGTGTGAACTGCACCCCGTAGGCATTGTCACTAGGCTTTGTATTCACGAGCAGGTGCTCCGTGAATCCGCCGGCGGCCTGCTGTTCATACCAAGCGATACCATAGCCATGAGCGTCCCAGCTTGTGACGACATCGTTGCGGCCATCGCCATTGACGTCGAGGACCAGCATCTGTGCTCCCCCGCGCAGTCCTGTGGGCGCGAACGGACTTTTGTGGAATTTCCAATCGCCGCCCGCGCGATAATTGGCTGGCTGTTCCCACCAGCCGTTCCTCTCAAGTATGTCGGGCTTTCCATCCCCGTTGATATCTCCGTACCCGTAGCCGTGGGTGTAACGAAAGATGCTCTTTTTATCCACGGGAGAAATCGGCCAGAATTTCGCGGGCGCCGTGGGGTTCTTCCAGTCAATTTCCCCAAATCCAAATTGTCCTCCAGTGTGGCATATCAGCTCGGGCTTGCCGTCTCCATTCATGTCGCCGAGTTGAGGGGATTCGTTGTCCGCTTCCGCGAGGAGCACGTGTTTGGACCAGTGACCATTCTGATTTTGGGGATTCTTATACCACGCGGCCTCCTTTCCGGGCCAGCTGAACACCAGGATGTCGTGCCGCTTGTCGCCATCAAAATCATGTACGTAAGTGAGGAAGTAGTCGGAGTAGCTCTTCGCGCCGTCATAAGGCTTCTCAGGTGCGGGCGTGTATGCGTGGGCGTTTTTGAAGTCAGGTCCAGCGAACCATTGCCAGCCAGCGACGATGTCCATTTTGCCATCCTGGTTGAAGTCCCCGGCGTGGGCGCCTTCGCTGATGAACTGGCTGGTGAGCTTAATTTTTTTGAACTGGATGGCGTCCTCGGCTGAGAGGGACGACACAAGCACGCACGAGCTGAGTAAGAAAAGCGATTTGGTGATCATGGAGGCAGTATTCTGGAACAAACAAAGCGGGTCAAGTGGTTGCCCAACGTTTCTGTCGTTTCGAGCTGGATTTTGAGGTTTTCATTGTGGTTCGGTTGCTGGACTATGAAACCCATGAACCATCGATTGGCGAACTGGGGGATGCTGATTTGCGCGTGTTGGCTGGCTTTCGCGGAGGGACGGGCGCAGAGCACGGCAGTGAAACTGGGCTACGGGCCCGGGGACAAGCTCATTCTCATCCACGCCGATGATGTTGGGATGTCGCACACCGTGAATACGGCGACGATCGACGCCCTGAAACACGGTATGGTGACCTCCGCCAGCATCATGGTTCCATGCGCCTGGTTTCCTGAGATCGCCGATTACGCGAAGTCCAATCCCGATCTCGATCTGGGCCTGCATTTGACTCTCACCAGCGAGTGGAAGTACCTCCGCTGGCGGCCCGTGTCCCCAATCGCCGATGTGCCGGGGCTGGTCGACGACCAGGGTTTTATGTGGAGGTCCGAGCGCCAGACCGCCTTTAAGGCGACACCGAAAGAAGTGGAGACCGAATTGCGGGCGCAGATCGACCGCGCGCTGGCTTTCGGCATTAAGCCAACGCACCTCGACACTCACATGGGGACGCTTTACACCCGCAAGGATTTTTTTGAGGTGTACGTGAAGTTAGGGAAGGAATACCGGCTGCCGATCATGGTCATGCGAGCGACGCCCGAGGCCATCGCGGGGGGCAAAAAAGACGGTTCTCCGATCACGGCCGAAATGATGTCAAACGTTGAAGCTGGCGGGCTGCCTGTGCTGGATTATCTGATCACGGGAGTTCAAGGAAAGACATTTGAGGAACGGCGCCAGTCTTACCATGACGTGCTTCGGAACTTGAAGCCGGGGGTGACGATGTTAATCGTCCATCTGGGACTCGACACCGAGGAGTTGAAAGCCACAACGGGGTCTTGGCAGCAGCGTTACGCCGACTTTCAGACCTTCACCGATCCGGCGACCAAGAAGTTGATGGCAGAGCTTGGGATTCGAACCACGACCTGGCGGGAATTGGGCAAACTCGCCCGGTGGGATCGATAGGGCATGAGCGGGGATGGCGCCTTGGGGGAACCTCGAATTACGAACTCGCGAATCGCGGATGGCTGGGTTATAATATAAGGGTTCGTCCAGAAAATCCGGAAGTTATAATTGCACGGACCCCAAATAGGCATTGCCTCTTGAGTTCCAAGTGGGTGAATATGCTGGTTATCCATATGAAAAACATACGGCTCTCTGTGACTTTGTGTGGGTGAAGGACTGGGCGGAGCCCCGAACCCCGATCCCCACCCCCACCTCCTTGGCTTACGATTCTTTGCGTGATTCCCCACGAACTGGTCTGCTAGAAGAGGGGCATGAATCAGAAGGA
>SYMW01000139.1 GCA_005805305.1 Verrucomicrobiales bacterium | reverse complement strand
GACCTAGCAGCCACCATGTAAACAGGGCTGCATCGTTCAACCGCCGTATGCGGAAAACCGCACGTACGGTGGTGTGGGAGGGTGCCGGGGCGCAATCCCCGGCACCCGACCCGATCACCGACAACTCGCGGATGCACCAATCTCGAAAAATCACTAAAAAAGCCCGTTGTCCGCGAGGCTCACACCCGTTAGTCTGTAGGGGATGCGAAGGCTTTGCCCTCTTAATTTAGTGAGGCGCCAGAGTGTTGTGAAAGAGCCGCCCTCGGGGTTTGAATGTTCCTACCCTTGGACCTCCGGGGCGGTGTGTTTCCTTGCTCTCTGCTGCCTGGCCGCCGCCGGATTGGGCGGGGTGGTCCGAGCCGAAACCGAGCCGAACTCGGCCCGTTTCGAGGAGCATATCCGTCCCCTCTTCAAAGCGATGTGCTTTCATTGCCACGGGGAAGAAAAAGAGAAAAAAGGAGACCTGGACCTGCGGCTGGTCCGCTTGATGAAAGCAGGAGGCAAGTCAGGTTCTGCCCTGACCCCGGGAGATGCGAAGGGCAGTTTGCTCTGGCGCAAAATCACTTCCGACAAAATGCCCGAGGGCCCCAAGAAGCTCACTCCATCCCAAAAGGCGCTGGTTTTTCGGTGGATCGAACAAGGAGCTCTCACCACCGATCCCGAGCCTGCGGACGTGGCCGACGCTCGGTTCTCCTCCGTTGAACTCAAGCATTGGGCTTTTCAACCGGTGACCCGCCCGGAAGTTCCGAAGGTTGAGGGATACACGCTTTCCACGCCGTTGGACGCCTTCATCGCTCGCCGCCTCGCCGATCAAGCCCTGCCTTTCTCCCCGCCCGCCGACCGGCCCACATTGATCCGCCGGGTCGTGTTCGACTTGACGGGCCTTCCGCCCACCCCGGAGGCGGTCCGAGCCTTCAACGAGGACAGTGCTCCGAACGCTTACGAGCGCCTCGTGGATCGCACCCTGGCCTCACCTCAATTCGGAGTGCGTTGGGGGCGACATTGGCTCGACATTGCGGGGTTCGCGGAAAGCGAGGGAGGGGTCGAGTCCGATCCGAAGCGCCCGAATGCCTGGCGCTACCGGGATTACGTCATCGACTCCTTCAATGCCAACAAACCCGCTGATGCCTTCTTGCGCGAGCAACTCGCGGGTGATGAGATCGATCCCCCAAGCCCCCCGGATTCTGGCAACGCGCGGCAGATCGAGCTCTTGACCGCTTCCGGGTTCCTGCGCATGGCGCCTGATCCGACACAAGCGAACGACACTTTGGACAACCGTAACGCGGCGGCGGCTGATTCCATCAAAGCGCTGAGCACCGCGCTGCTCGGGCTCACGGTCGGCTGCGCGCAATGCCACGACCACAAATACGACCCGATCAGCATCAACGACTATTATTCCTTTCGAGCCATCTTCGATCCCTTGTTTCCGCTCCGAGGCAATGATTGGCGCCGGCCCAGCGAACGATTGATCGACTTCACCCCGGCGGACGTGCGGGCCAAGGCCGAGCGTATTGAAGCGGAAGCGAAGGTCGTGGAAGACGCAATCAACGCCCGCAAGCTCGAACTAGGCAAGGAAATCCTGGCCAAGAAGCTGGCGGATGTGCCTGCGGAACAGCGGGACGAGGTGCGCCTCGCGAACGAGACGGCCGAGAAGGATCGCAATGAAAGGCAGCGCAAGCTGCTTGAGGATTACCCGATGGTGAAACCCCCTCAATTCATCGCCGGGTTCCTGGTCGAGTACGACAACGCCGCTCACCGCAAATTCGAGAAGGAGCTTGAGAAAGTCGCCGCCATTCGGGCCACAAAACCAACGAAGCGCCAGCTAATGGTCGCGGACGAAAAACCCGGCATCGCCCCCATCAGCAACGTTTTATTCCGCGGGGATCCCGCAAGCCCCGGCGAGCCCGTCTCTCCTTCAGAGTTGGCTGTGCTCAGGCGCGACCCTCCGCTTCCGACCCTGCCGAGCAAAGATCCGAATCGTCCCACGACCGGAAGGCGCCTCGCCTACGCGCAGCATTTGACCAGCGGGGATCATCCGTTGACCGCCCGCGCCTTTGTGAATCGACTTTGGCTGCATCACTTCGGACGAGGTTTGGTGGCCACTCCGAATGATTTCGGGCTGAATGGGGATCGACCCTCGCACCCCGATCTTTTGGATTGGCTGGCCGACGAATTCGTTCGTTATGGCTGGGATCAAAAACATCTCCACCGTTTGATCCTGTTATCGACCACTTATCGGCAGCAGTCCCGCCGAACTCCACGGCTGGATGAGCTCGACCCGCAAAACGAACTGGTTGGAAGAATGAGCTTGCGCCGCATGGAAGCGGAAGCGATTCGCGACTCGGTCCTGGCCGTCAGCGGAAAATTGAACCCTGCCCTGGGAGGACCGAGCATCCCGGTGACTGTGAACGGAGAGGGAAAAGCCGTCCTCGGCGAACAGAAGTTTCGGGACGGCCTGGTTACCGGGGTCGAGGACGCCAGCCAAGCCAACGCGTTTCGACGAAGCGTCTATGTGGAAGTTCAACGATCCCTCCCCCTGAACATGTTGGTGACGTTCGATCAGCCTGAAATGAATCCGAACTGTGATCTTCGGCGCCATTCGACCGTTCCTACCCAATCCCTCTGGTTTCTGAATGATGAGTTCCTGGTGCAGGCGGCGGACGATTTGGCACAGTTCATCATGGACACCAGCGCCGACGATCCGGAGTTCCAAGTTCGCAGCCTTTATCGACGATTGTTCGCCACCGTCCCTTCCCCGGAGGAAGTCATCACCCTAGCCGATTTCCTCTTCCAACAATCCGACTACTACCGCAAAAACCCCGATCCGGAGTTTGATAAACGAGTCGTGCCCGCACGCAAGACGAGGACCCCGGAAACTCGCGCTCTCAGCGCGCTGTGCCAGACCTTGCTCGCCTCAAACCGGTTCCTCTACGTCGATTAGGATACGTGATGCCAAACCCAATCAATTCCGACGGACTTTGTTCGCGCCGGCACGTGCTTCGCACTTCGGCCTTTGGTTTGAGCTCGGTCGCCGCCGCTTGGTTGCTGAAGCAGGATGGATTGCTCGGGGCGGAACCTGTCAAACCTCCCTTGGAGCCCCCAACCTACGATCTCCTCCCCAAACCACCCACGCGGCCCGGAAAAGCCCGGGCGATGATCTCCATGTTCATGCTGGGTGGTCCTAGTCAAGTCGACCTTTTTGACCCAAAACCCGAATTGGTCAAACGCAACGGCCAGTCGTTCCCGGGAGATGTCAAATGGGACAACCCCGCCCAAGCCAGCCGGGAAATCATGGCGCCGCTCTGGAAATTTCAAAAGCATGGGCAATGCGGCATGGAGCTTTCAGAACTCCTGCCCCATCTGGGTGGTGTCGCCGACGCCATCACTTTGATCCGTTCCATGAGAACCGGCGTGAACAATCATGTCCCTTCTAATTTCGCCCTGACCACGGGCAAACCTGAACACGGACGAGCGGTGCTGGGAAGCTGGCTGGCCAGCGCTCTAGGCAGCGTGTCCCAGGATCTTCCCGCCTTCGTCGCTCTGACCGACCCTCGGGGGTTACCCCTGCTCGGCGGGGAAAACTGGCATCACGGGCGCCTTCCATCAATTTACCAGGGCACGATGGTCCGTCCGACCGAACCGCGCATTTTCAACCTCGCCCCGCCGAGTCGTCTCCGAGGCGCCCCCCAGACGGCGCAACTCAACTTGCTGCATTCGCTCAACCAGCGGCATCTCGTCGACCACCCGGGCGAAAACGAACTCGAGGCGCGCATGGCGAGTTACCAACTCGCCGCCCGCATGCAGCTAGCCGCCACGGAAGCGTTCGATATCTCCAGCGAATCCGAGATGACACGCCGCCTTTACGGGGTCGACCAAGACGTGACTCGGGATTATGGCACTCGCTGCCTCATCGCCCGGCGCCTCGTGGAACGGGGCGTTCGATTCGTCCAGATCTTCTGCAACGGGCAAACTTGGGACCACCACGGTTCCATCAACACGGCTCTCCCTGCCCGCTGTCGCGAGATCGACCAGCCAGCAGCCGCTTTGGTCCGCGATCTTCAACAGCGCGGCCTTCTGGATTCAACCCTGGTTCATTGGGGCGGCGAGATGGGGCGTCTTCCCGTCATTCAGTTCCGAGATGGACTCACACAGCTCGACAAAGTGGGACGGGACCACAACACTTACGGTTTCAGCGTGTGGGTCGCGGGCGGCGGTTTTCGCGGAGGCTACATCCATGGCGCGACCGATGAGTTTTCGCATCATGCCGTTCAAGGCACGGTCCATCATTACGATTGGCTGGCCACCATCCTCCACCTGTTTGGATTGGACCACAACGAATTGAAGTTTCGGGTCGGCCCTAGAGATTTGAAATTGGTCGAACATGCCGAAGCCCGAGTGGTTCGGGATTTGCTCGCCTGAACCGGCTTTTCGGGTGTGGAGATGTTTCGGTTAAAGCATGAGCCGCTCAGGATGCAGAAAGCTTGCAGTCAGTAGATCCAGCGATTGGTTGGCAACCAACCCTCCCTTCCTGCCTGGGATCTGATCTTTTTGCCGCTGGGCTTCAGGTCCGAGCCGAAACGGCCTGTGTCTCGATGCTGAACGCCTCACGCCGCAAGCGCCTGACTAGGAAGATCTTGAGCCCCTGCTGACGGCCCTTCCGACCTATCCCCGCATAAATTCTCGAAAGGATTGCATTTCTTGAGTCGGAATACAGAATTCCGGCTCTTTGGTTTGAAATGGACAAAGCATGGCCACAAATTCCTTTCTCCGAGAGGGCTCATTGCCTTGAGGATTTGAAGGGTCGCACCCACGCCCGGCGGTGTTGTCTCGCGGCGTGGCTTCGGAGTTTGGCCCTGTTGCTGTGCGCGCTCGAATGGGCCCGCGTTGATTCGGTGCGGGCCGGCGACTTCTCGCCCTTTTGGAGGGCAGGCCCATTGGCTCAAAAGTTTCCCCTGACCTTTGCCGAGGGGACGCGAACGGAGGTTTTAGGTCCCTTGTGGAACTTTCAGGAAACCGGGAACGAGACGCTTTGGGGTGTGCCTCCGGCGATTTCTTACAAGATCGACCGGAGCACCGACAGCGAGGAGATGGACGTTCTTTACCCGCTCATATCCTACGACCGGTTTGGCAAGGAGTACCGCTTTCACCTCATGCAATGGTTAGCGTTCTCTGGGGGTGAGAGCATTGGCGGGGGAACGCGCGACCGTTTCCATTTGTTTCCGTTGTATTTCCAGCAACGTTCCGCCGATGATCCCTCGCGGAACTACACCGCGTTCCTTCCTTTTTACGGTTCCATGCGCCAGAAGATGTTCAGGGACCGGGTTGAATTTATCCTCTTTCCCCTCTACGTCGAGACGCAGAAAAGGGATGTGATCACCAAGAACTACATGCTCCCTTTTTTCCATCTGCGGGAAGGGGAGCAATTGAGCGGTTGGCAGTTTTGGCCATTGGGCGGCCAGGAGCGCAAGGATTCCTTTTCGAGAACAAACACCTTGGACCAGGTTGAGGTATCTCCAGGGCATGTGAAATCCTTCGTTCTTTGGCCAATTTTCTCGAGTGATAGAACCGGCGTCGGCACCGACAACGAGGGCACTTTTCTGGCCTTGCTCCCCTTGGGGGCTTGGCAGCGATCGCCGAACCGGGACGCCTCCACCTATCTCTGGCCGTTTTTCTCTTATGTGGACGATCGGGAGAAGAAGTATCGCGAATGGGGGCTGCCCTGGCCGTTTATCGTGGCCTCGCTGGGTGAAGGCAAAACGGGCTGGCGGGTCTGGCCTCTTTATGGGAGCGTGCGGACCGATTCGAAATCGACCCGCACCGTGCTGTGGCCTTTGTGGAGGGGAGAGCGAGCAAAGGCGCCGGCTATCGAGAGGGATCGCCACCGGGCGATGCTCTTCTTGTACTCAAGCATCCACGAGAAGAATGTCCGCGCGAATCAAACTCGCCGGCGCACCGATTTCTGGCCGCTTTTCACATGGAAACGCGAGTACGATGGGTCGACGAAACTGCAGGCTTTGTCCCTTGTCGAGCCGTTCGTGCTGAACAACAAATCCGTGGAGCGAAACTATTCTCCTCTGTGGTCGCTTTGGAGGTCGGAGCACCACGCCAAGACCGGGAAATCGTCGCTGTCGGTTTTGTGGAATCTGTACCGCCAGGAAACAGGGAGGGAAACGCTCAGACGCTCGTTCCTGTTTGGTCTGTATCAATGCGAGGATGTCGGCGGGCAAAGAAAGCATCGCGTTTTCTTTATCCCGTTTGGAAAACGTTCGGCGGCGCCGCTCGACAACCCGGCGGCCATCCCGTAAGTGTTCGGGCAGACTATGTTCCAGAATATCGGCGAGATGTTCCTGTTGTTCGGCAAGAGCCTGAAGGCTCTGCCGCTCGCTTGGCGTCATCGCCGGAAAATCCTGGAACAATTGTTCGAGATTGGAAACGCGAGCCTGTTGATGGCGTGCGTGCTCTCCTTGTTCATCGGCGGGGTGCTGGCGCTCCAAACCGGGCCGGTGCTCGTGGAACGGGGCTTGTCCAGCTTCATTGGAGGCATCGTGGGGCTCTCGATGTGCAAGGAGCTTGGCCCCGTCATGATGTCCATTCTCATCGCCGGGCGGATCGGATCCGCCATGGCGGCGGAGATTGGGTCGATGCAAGTGTATCAGGAAATAGACGCTCTCCGCACCATGAACATCAACCCCGTTCACTATCTGGTGCTCCCCCGCCTGGTCGCGATCTGTGTCGCGCTGCCTCTTCTGGTCGTGTTTTCCATCCTCGTCGGCTGGTCGGGAGGCGCTCTTGTTTCCGTTCTCAACCAGGAGATCGGCATTTCATTCCAGAGCTATTTCGGCAATCTTCGCGAAGTCGTCGAAGTCAGGGACGTCTTCGACGGGCTCTTCAAAAGCTTTGGGTTCGCCCTCATCGTCGGCGTCGTCGGCTGCCACCAGGGGTTGAACACGATTGGTGGGCCGCGCGGCATAGGGCGTTCCGTGACGAAATCTGTCGTCAACTCCATCGTGTTGATATTGATCATGGACTACGTTATCACACGGCTGCTGATGGTGTTCGATTATTAACCAACACGCACGGCGTTGCATCACCTTATGGGATCGAACCAAGAGACTCCGGGAGTCCGCGTCACGGTGAGCGGATTGCGCAAGAGCTACGACGGGCACCCTGTGCTGAAGGGGCTCGATTTTGACGTGGCGCCAGGGGAGATATTCGTGGTGATGGGCCCCAGCGGCAGCGGCAAGAGCGTGCTCCTGAAGCATATCATCGGCTTGGAACTGCCGGATGAGGGGGAGATCTTCGTGAATGGCGATCCCGTCATCGGCACGCAAATCACGGACAAATACCGCATGGCGATGGTTTTCCAGTCCGGAGGCCTTCTGAACTCATTGACCGTGGGTGAGAATGTTGGCCTTTATCTTTCTGAACACCAGCTTGAATCAGCCGAGGCGATCGAAAGAATCGTCGCTGAGAAGCTGAAGCTGGTGGGCCTCGCCAATTTGCAGCACCACGTTCCGTCCGAGCTCTCGGGGGGCATGAAGAAACGGGTGGCCTTGGCCAGAGCGCTGGCAGTGGAGCCCCAGTTGATCCTCTATGACGAACCCACGGCCGAGCTAGATCCCCTGAACGCCATCACGATCGGGGAGGAAATCTACAACCTCAACCAACGCATCCACGTCACGTCGATCGTGGTGACCCATGACCGCGATCTGGCTTTCGGCGTCGCCGATCGCGTCGCCATCATGGTCGAGGGCGAGATTCTGGTGGTGGGCACTCCTGAGGAGATCAGGAGCACGTCCAACACCGCTGTGCGCGAGTTTATCACCGCAGACTTCAACTTGAACAAGACTTCGAAAACCCCATGAAAAACACACTCGAAACACGTCTCGGCCTTTTCTTTGCCCTCGCTCTTGTCACCGCGTTCATCATCCTTGAGATGGTGGGCGGGGCGGATTTTTTCACGAAGTCGGTGCCTGTTCGGGCGCGCTTTAACAACGTCCTGGAACTGAAGGTGGGCGACCCCGTGAAGATGGCGGGTGTTCAGATCGGGAGGGTGGAGAAAATCAGCATCGCCGAATCCAAAGTCGAGGTTCTGATGAAACTGAATCCGGAGGCGGAGGTGCGGACCAGCAGCCGCGCGACAATCAAGTTCATCGGACTGTTAGGCCAGAATTACATATCCGTCGATTTCGGGACGCCCCAGTCGCCGAAAGTCGCCGCGAACACGCTCCTGGAAACTGAGGAGCAGGTGGATCTGAGCACTCTCATGGCCAAACTGGAAGGAGTTGCCTCCGGAGTCGAAGGCCTCGCCAAGAACTTCAGCGGCGAGAATTTTAGCAATTTGCTCGGCCCCTTCACCGACTTCCTGAAGCAAAACAACCCTAGGCTGACCGCGATTCTCGGGAACCTCCAGAACATCACCACTCAAGTCGTTGATGGCAAGGGCACTTTAGGCAAACTGCTCGTCGAGGATACGCTTCACGCCAGCGCGCTCGACGCCGTTAAGAATTTTGGCGCCACGGCGGATGAAATCAAGAGCGCGATCGGAGATGCCAAGGGGACTCTCGCCGAAGCGAAGTCTGTGGTCGAACAGGTCAACCAGGGCCAGGGGACGCTCGGGAAACTGATCAAGGATGAGGCTTTGTACAAGGAGACCACATCGGCCATGACGAACCTCAGGGAAGTTCTCGAGAAGATCAACCGAGGCCAGGGATCGGTGGGAAAACTCGTGAACGACGAGAGTTTTCTCAACAACGCCACCATGACCCTCCAGAAAGTGGACAAGGCTACCGAGGGTCTTGAGGACCAGGGTCCGCTCAGCGTGCTTGGGCTCGTGGTTGGCAAGCTCTTTTGAATTCGATTCAAGCGATGCCCTCGGCATTCCCGCAGGATGTTTTGCATCCGGATTTCTCATCCACGCGACCTCTACGGAAGAAGGGCTCGGCCATGACCTGCTTGCTGGGCAACCGCCCGGGGAAGTTTCAAAAACTTTTTATGGCGGGGAGTCCGTCTTTGGTGTTAATTACAGGGATGTTCACTCCAATATCCGTCCCCAGCCTTGATTTTGCGGGGCTTCGAAAGCCAGTTCGGGGTTTTACTCTCATCGAGTTGCTCGTGGTGATTGCCATCATCGCCATCTTGGCGGGCATGCTCCTTCCGGCTTTATCCAAGGCCAAGCAGAAGGCCAGCGCGATCTCCTGCCTGAACAACCTCAAACAATTGTCGCTCGCCGCGAACGTCTACTCGGGTGACAACAACGAGGCGTGGCCTGCGAACAATCCGGGCGACGATGGGGTGAATCTCGTGAACCCACCAGCCAATTACGTGGCCAAAGTCTGGGCGGAGGGCCGGGAGGGCTCCAACCTGACCGATGAAACCACGGCCGCGGGGTTGGTGTCAGAGAAGCTCTCCTTGATCGCACCCTACCTCAAAGCCAAAGGCAGCTTCCGTTGTCCCGGGGACAAAAAGCCAATCCGCCAGGGCAACCGAACCTTTCTTCGGCCTCGGAATTATGGGATGAACACTTTCTTCGGATGGACCGGGCCCGCTTACCACCAGCAGCCGGCCCCGCGTTACTTGATGTTCAAGAAGACAACGGATGTGACCCAGGCCTAGCAGTTCTTCATCTTT
>SYMW01000138.1 GCA_005805305.1 Verrucomicrobiales bacterium | reverse complement strand
TTGCCTGGTACGACACGGAGCACTACCATTCAGGCATCGACTATGTAACCCCTCAGCAAGCTCACCAAGGCTTGCGGCAGAAAATTGTCGATCAACGACAAGTCCAAAAGCTTTCTCAGCGACGTCGGCGCAGAGAAGAACATCGAAAGCAGAAGTCCGACCAAACAAACGTAAACAAAAACCAAACAGTGACCGTCAGCCTTGTAGCGTAATCAAATGCCCTCTGAGGTCATTGATTCAAAAACGCGCCGTGCGCGAGCACCTGGCGCACTTCGGAGTCTGGGTCGAGAAGGTTTCCAAACACACGGGCGCCCGTGGGGCAAGCTTCCAGGCACGCCGGAAGTCGTCCATTCCGGGTGCGGTGCAGGCAAAAATGGCATTTCTCAACCACGCCTTGGGGGCGGATGCGGTTGCTTAGGTAGGATTGGTTTGGGTTGATGGCGCTGGCTGGGAGCTTCGGTTTTGTCCAGTTAAAGCGTCGCGCGTGATAGGGGCAAGCGGCCTCGCAATAGCGGCAGCCGATGCACCAGTTATAGTCGACCACCACAATGCCATCCGGTTCTTTCCAGGTTGCCTCCACGGGACAAACATCCACGCAGGGCGGATGCTCACACTGCTGGCACTGCACTGGCATGTAAAACTTATCAGGTTGAGGGACGGGATGATCGTAGTGAGCGTTGCCCTTTTCCATGTCCATCGATCCTTTGCTCATTTCGAAGACACGAATATAGGACTGGTTGGAAGGACGATCGTGATTGTTTTCAATATGGCAGGCCTCGGCGCATTTGCGGCAGCCATTGCACACGCTGAGATTGAGCGCGTAGCCGAATGTCACGCCGGGCTGGGCTTTGTAGTCTTTGATGGTCACATCGGCGCCGTATTGGTCTTTTGTCTCCTTCTGGAGCCGGTTGAGGATGATTTCTAGATCGATCGGCGAGAGCTCTTTGTAGTGCTTTTGAACAAATTCTTCGGCAGAGATGTTGGCCGCCCATTCAGTGATGGGGGCGATGGCCTTGGCGAACGCCGCCGCGCCGAGCATCGCCCCAAAGCCTTTGAGAACGGTGCGACGGGAGAGGTTTGCCTCGAGTTTCGGATCGTTAACGCTTGGGTCCATGGCCGGTCAGTTTGATCAGGGACGGAGTGGGTCCTTGGCGGCTTCCCTCCGGACGGATATTCGGTCTTTCGGTGGCAGAACGGGCCTCACCTGAGGAAAAGCTGGGGTGTGGGGATCGTGGCAGTGAATGCAGGAGTTGCGTGTCCGCCCCCCTCGGGTCAAGTCCCAATAGCCCGTCATGCCTCCGTGCAAACCCATGTCGTAATCGCGCCGCTGTGGACCGTGGCACTGGGAGCAAAGAGTCATTGCATCGCGGAACGTGACGGGTCGCGAATCGGCGAGACGAAGCGTGTCGTAGCTATCGGCGTTGTGGCAGCTCAGGCATGTGAGGTTCCCGTGGTTGTATTGCAGTCCTTGATGGAACTCGTCGAGCTCCGTGCCCGAACGGGTTTCGCTGTTAGGAGTGGTCGTGGCATGGCAGGCACCGCACGAGATCGAGACGGATTCCCCATGGTGGTTTGTCAGGCCCGTCTTCACGGTTGGGACTCGGTCGAGGAGCTTGATGACGACCGGATACCGCGCTGCGTTGGTCAAGCTCGCATCAGCGGTTGGTGTCGCTTTCCCGCTCACGATTGCCGGCTCTCCAGGGTTCAAGCTGGACGGAGAGCGAATCGCATCCCAGCCAAACGCGATCACCACGATGGCCACGACAAGACTTGCTGCATTTCTTCCTCGGTGCATTTTTTCCAACGCCTGGAATCCCCTGGATGGCGGAAAAGATGGCGATGTCGATTGGTTAACTCAAATTCTTTCTAAGGAATTGGTCTTAACTTTTGACTCAAGTCAAGACCCGTCGTGTCTCGTGGACTGAAGAGCAATCCGATAGTTGCGAGCCGGGGGCTTGGGGGGCTTCGACGACCGGAGCCGTGAACCGATCATGAAGGCGAAATGGGCGCCGTGTCTCTGGAAGGAGCGGACCACAGCACGAATGCTGTGATGAATGCATTCACCAGGAGGAGCTCAAAACCGAATCGATACCCTCCGAACCACACGGGCGCTCTATCTTCGAGCACCAGGCAAGCCAGAGGGGAGGCGCAGCACACCCAAGGGATCAGTCGATCTCGGATCGGCCGCTGGGTTGTCAAACCCAAGGTAAAGAGGCCAAGCAGCGGGCCGTAGGTGTAGCCGGCGAGCCTTAAAATCGCATTAATCACCGCATCGCTCCCCAGGGCGCGAAACGCCAAAATGAATATCAAAAGAACGAAAGAAAAACCTGCGTGCACGAAGTATCGATTTCGCGTCTTCTCGGCCTCCGTCGCGGGGGAGGTGTCTTGTTTGAGAAAATCCAAACAGAACGAGGTCGTCAGTGTCGTCAGCACTGAATCAGCGCTTGAAAACGTCGCGGCCGTCAAGCCGAAGATAAACGCCACCGATGCCAGCATTCCCAGGTGTTGCAAGGCCAGTGTGGGAAACAAGGCGTCGGTTCTCGCCGGCATGGCGATGCCTTTGGACAGAGCGAAGTGATGCAGGAGAACTCCGAGGGAAAGGAAGGCTACGTTGACCAGCACCATGACGATTGAAAAGGCGTAGAGATTGGTTTTGGCCTCGCCGAGGGTGCGGCAGCTGAGGTTTTTCTGCATCATGTTTTGATCCAATCCATTCATGGCCACGGCTAGGAAAATGCCGCTCAAGAACTGCTTCCAGAAGTAGGTCTTCTCTTTCCAATCCCAGAAAAAAATCTGGCTCATTTCGCTGGTGCGGACGAGGTTGACGACTCCCCACAGATCGAGGCCCAAACTTCGCGCAATGGCGACGATCGATAGCCCAAGGCCCAAGAGGAGGAAGGTGGATTGAAAAGTGTCCGTCCAAACCAATGTTTTGATCCCTCCCCGCAAGGTGTAGGCGAGCATCAGCAGAATCGAAAGCGAGATAGTCACCGCGAATGGCACGCCCCAGACATCGAAGATAAACGACTGCAACACGCTCCCTGCAAGGTAGAGCCTGGCAGCCGCGCCGGTCGTGCGAGAGATCAGGAAGAAAAAGGCGCCTGTTTTCTGCGCGCGCGGCCCAAATCTCGAGCCAAGGTAACTATAAATGGACGTGAGATTGAGACGATAATAGAGCGGGAGCAGCACGGAGGCGATGATTGCGTAGCCCACCAAATAGCCGAGCACAACTTGGAGGTATGAGAACTTGGAACCAGCGACTTGGCCGGGCACCGAAATGAAGGTCACTCCAGAAAGGCTGTCCCCGATATAACCAAACGCAACGGCATACCAAGGCGAGTTCTTGTTGCCGAGATAATAGCCACGGCTCGTGGATCCGCGGGCGGTGTGCCAGGCGATCGTCAGCAAGACTCCGAAATAGCATCCGATGCAGAGAAGAATCAAGCCGGGCGACATGATCTCTAGTTTTGGGATTGGATCACAGGTTGCCGCTCGCTCCGAAATCTCTAAACCTTAAAACGGCAGTTGCCCAAGCGAATCTTCGCAAGATCCTGGCGATAAAGTTTTTCCGAATCACTCGCCAGCTCCACGAGGGATACGCCTCCCTCTTCGTCAAGTTTTTCTCATCCAGGCTTTTGCTAATCTCCACGATGTTCAACTGGCGTTTTAAGGCTAAATCACGAAATCACGGCACATGCTTGGCACCGAGGTGGGCGGGCGAGGCTCCCGGGATTGGAACTGGAGCCTTCGAACGCAAAAAGAACTCAGGCAACTGTCAAGCAAACCGGACCGAGCAATTCGTTGATGGCGGGCCCCAGATCCAAGCACGCCTCTTGAGTCAACGCGCTCTGTTCTGCCTCTGACAACTGTAACAGGCCGGACGCCGATTCCACGAAGCCGTGCAGAGCCGATTCCGAGTAATGCACCAATCCCTGCCTGAGGGGCATAGCAAAGCTGGCGAGGATCAGGCCATAGGCGATCGTGTGCCATCCCTTGGCCTCGCCCCGCGTGACAGCCTCCATATAGCGAGAAAGAACACGATTTCCCTTCATCGGCTTCAACCTGCTCATTTGTATTCGGCCGATGGCCGCGCTCAGTTCCGAAAAAGGCATGTCGACTGGCCCGCGTGGCGCCGCTTGATCCAATGCGACGAGTTCCCTGGTTTGACCCCGGGAGGCGAGCATGTAGGCTTTTTGGATCACGGGCAGTTCGGTGGGGAGTAGGACTCTATCGCGATAACTGTGCAGGAATGCCCGCAAGGACGAAGCCGAGCGAATGGGGGCCAGTTGAAGCGCGGACAGCGCCGGCGTGAGAGATTCCAGCCCATCGGGGCTGCCAAGACGGGCCGCGAAAGGATGAAGGCCATGGAGCACCCTGGCGGCTTCGGCGGACATCAATTTGGCGGTGTCGTGCGTCATGACTCTCGGTTCCAACGCTATCGACCGCCGAGCCGCGTGCCAACCACTAACCGCGATCTTCGCGCAGGCTTTGAAGAAACTTATTCATGCGCTCTGTGGCCACCTGGATTTGGTCCAATGCGGTGGAGAAGCAGCATCGCAGGAAGCCTTCGCCGGAAGCGCCGAACGCGCTTCCGGGAACGCAGGCGACTTGATGTTCACGAAGCAGGCGCACGGCGAATTCTTTCGAGCTGAGCCCGAATTCGCGGATGCAGGGGAAAGCGTAAAAAGATCCTCTAGGCAAGTGGCATGGCAGCCCCATGTCATTGAATGCTTTGACAATGTAATTGCGGCGCATCCTGTAGTGTTCCTTCATCTCCGCAGTATCTGGACCCCCACGTTCAAGGGCCTCGAACGCCGCTTCCTGGCTAATGATGCTCGCGCAAAGCATTGAGTATTGATGGATCCGCATCATGGCCTCCACGAGTTCGGCGGGCCCGCAGGCGTAGCCAATCCGGAATCCTGTCATTGCGTAGGCTTTCGAGAAACCGTGAAGAAAAATCGTCCTTTCCACCATTCCTGGGAAGGTGGCGATGCTAACGTGTTCCCCTTCGAAAGTCAGTTCCGAGTAAATTTCATCCGTGATGACCAGGAGATTATGCCTCACGGCCACGGCTGCGACTTTTTCGAGCTCCGCCCGGCTCATGGTGCCTCCCGTGGGGTTGGTGGGGAAGTTCAGCATGAGCACCTTGCTCCGATGGGTCACCGCCCGTTCAATCGCCTCTGCGGTCACAGCAAAGCCGTTTTCGACCAGGCATTCCACCGGTTTCGCAACGCCATGCGCCAAGGCGACGGACGGGGCGTAACTCACATAGCACGGCTCATGGAAGAGCACTTCGTCTCCGGGGTTCAGCACGGCGCGCAACGCAATATCCAAAGCCTCGCTGACACCCACGGTGACAAGAATTTCGGACTCGGCCCGGTAACTCAGTTTGAAAGTGGCCTCAACATAACGACTGATGGACTCGCGCAACTTCAGGAGGCCGAGGTTCGACGTGTAGCTCGTTCGTCCCCTTTCCAAGGCGTAGATGGCCGCCTCCCGAATGTGCCAAGGCGTCGGGAAATCAGGTTCTCCAACCCCCAGGGAGATCACACCGGCCGTGTTTTGAACCACTTCAAAGAATTCGCGAATGCCGGAGCGAGGGATTGCTCTTACATGGTTGGCGACGAACATAGTCGTGGTTCCTTGATTGGGTAGGGGGATTTCATGAGGAAGGATTAAGGAAGATTCAGGCAAACCAATGGAAGTGCCGGGGGCGCGCGTCGGGCGTGCCTGGCTCAGGCTGCGGCCTCGCCAGCTCGGGTCCGGATCAACGGGTGGGTCTCACCTCTCACGGCTTCGGCCGTGATTGTGATGGACTCGATGTCCTCACGCCCAGGGATTTCGAACATCACGTCGAGCATTAATTTCTCGATCATCGCGCGCAAGGCCCGCGCGCCTGTTCCCTTCTTCACTGCCTGGGCAGCGAGTTCGCTGAGTGCCTGGCTTGAGAATTCCAGATGGACGCCGTCGGATGCCAGCAGCTTGGCGAACTGTTTGGTGAGCGAATTCTTTGGCGACGTCAAGACCTGCACCAGTTGGTCCTCATTCAACTCTTCAAGAACGGTCATCATCGGGAGGCGTCCAATGAATTCCGGAATGAAACCAAAGGCCAATAGATCTTCAGGTTCCACGAAAAGCATTGAAGAACGATGGTCCACCGGCACGGTCTTGGCTCCCGGCGGGGCCGATCTAAATCCCATCACTCGGTTTCCGAGGCGGCGTTGGATGATCTTTTCCAGCCCCACAAACGCGCCCCCACATATGAAGAGGATCCCGCTTGTGTCCACCCTGATGTATTCCTGGTGCGGATGCTTTCGCCCACCTTGCGGGGGAACGTTGCAGGTCGTGCCTTCCAAAATCTTTAGTAGCGCCTGCTGGACGCCTTCTCCAGACACGTCGCGCGTGATGGAGACATTTTCAGTCTTGCGGGCTATTTTGTCGATTTCATCAATGTAGATGATCCCCGTTTGGGCCCGCTTGACATCGTGGTCGGCGTTCTGGAGCAGGCGCAGCACAATGTTCTCGACATCTTCCCCGACGTAACCCGCTTCCGTGAGTGTGGTCGCATCGGCGATGGCGAATGGCACGTCAAGGGCTTTTGCCAAGGTTCTGGCCAGCAACGTTTTGCCTGATCCCGTGGGACCAATGAGGAGGATGTTGCTCTTTTCGAGTTCGACTTCCGCGTGTTCCGAGGAGTGAGCCAATTCGGAGCGCCCCTGCAAAATTTGAATCCGCTTGTAGTGGTTATAGACCGCGACAGCCAGGGTGCGTTTGGCATGATCCTGGCCGATGCAATGCAGGTCGAACAAGGCCTTGATTTCGGCGGGCTTGGGGACTTTGAGCTTGGGTAAAGGCTTCCTGTTTTCCGAGCGGAGTTCTTTGTCGAGCACACTTTTGCAGACCAGAACGCACGCGTCGCAGATATAAACCCCAGGGCCTTGGATGAGTTTGCGCACTTCTGCGTGGGACTTGCCGCAGAAGCTGCACAGCGTCAATTGGGAAGGTCGAGCCATCTAAAAAAATTTGAGCGATCCAAACATCATGGTGCTTCCTAGTCAATTTCCGGAAGCCGTTCCCGTCGGTCAAGATCAGGTGGCGGGTGGAGGATTGAGCGAGGGGATCTCCTTTCTCGACAGCACAACTTCATCCACCAACCCATAAGCTTTGGCCTCTTCGGCACTCATGAAATTATCTCGATCGCAGTCACGCTCGACTTGGTTCTCGGGTTTCCCAGTGTGCTTGGCGATGATGCCGTTGAGGCGCTGCTTTAATTTGAGCATGTAACGCACCCTGATCTCAACATCGCTCGCTGGTCCTTCGGCGCCACCCAGCACTTGGTGGATCATGATGTTGGCGTTCGGCAGCGCAAACCGTTTCCCTTTGGTGCCACCGCTTAGGAGAACCGCGCCCATGCTGGCGGCTTGCCCGATGCAGTAAGTATTCACGTCGCATGTCATAAACTGCATCGTGTCATATATGGCCAACCCAGCCGTCACGCTGCCGCCCGGTGAGTTGATATAAAGATGAATGTCCTTCTTGGGATCCGCCATTTGAAGAAACAACAGTTGGGCAATGATGACGTTAGCGACCATGTCGTCCACAGGTGTTCCAAGAAACACGATGCGATCCACGAGCAGCCGGGAGTAGATGTCGTACCCCCGTTCGCCGCGACCGGTTTGCTCTACGACCATCGGGACCAGAAAGTTTTGCATATCAACAGGATTCCAACGTCAGAACCGCCGCAACCTAATGGAGGGCCAACAGGGCGTCAAGGGCGGTTTCCCGCGAGCACGCCCTTTCGACGCCGAGCTGTTCAACCCGGATCAAGAACTCGCTCCGATCTCTGAACTCTCGGATGGCTCAGCTCCCAAAACTCCGAGCCGTCGCAGCGCCATCTCGGCCGCTTTGATTTCAGCGAGCTTTTTGCTCTTGCCAGTGCCTCGCCCGAGTTCCTCGTTTTCATGCCAAACCGAACACTCAAAGTCGCGGTCGTGGTCCGGTCCAGAAGCGGTTTCAAGACGATAAAGCGGCGAAATGCAGGAGCGAGCCTGCAAGAATTCCTGCAGCTCACCTTTTGGGTTCTCGATTCGAGGCACTCCGGCGACCTCCTCGATGTGGCTTTGGAATTGTCTCAACACGAACCCTCGCGCGGACTCATACCCGCCGTCTAAGAATATCGCTCCAACGAGCGCCTCGAATGCGTCCGCGAGAATCGAAGGTCGGCCTCGTCCTCCATGCAGCTCCTCCCCTTTGCTGATGACAAGGTGGCTGCCCAGCTCGAGCTCCGCCGCCTTGTCGGCCAAGGCGTTCCGGTTGACCAATTCAGCTCTGCCTTTGGTGAGCGGGCCTTCGCCGACTTCTGGGAACCGGTCGTGCAGCTCGTGGGTTAGAACAAGTTCGAGCACCGCATCACCAAGGAATTCGAGGCGTTGGTTATTCCGGGCGATGGGAGAGTTTTCCATCGACGCGGAAGGGTGCGTGAGGGCTACCTTGAGCATCAATGGATTGCGGAACCAGTAGCCAATCCGGGTCTGGAGCTCCCCTTCGGTGGGTTTGTCGTTTGATTTCCCCACGAATACCACTGAATTGGACGACTCGATTGGCCAGCTCACGATGCTAAGTCGACGAAATCGTCGTCACCATCTCGCTCGGCGACACCTCTGATCCGCTGGAAGAGCTTTCTTCAAAGCAATTCGGATGGACTTGAGGCAAGTGTTCTAGTGGCGAATCGACGACTGCGGAAGCCAGGGTTTCATCAGCGCGGCTTGGGATTTCGGTCTCGGAGGGTCCGCCCGCAACTTCTACGACTCCGCGCTCGAGCAAACTCGCAACATCACGTTGAACCTGCTCGAGCTGATTGAGCTGCAGTTCGGGGTCGATGATTGTGAACAAATCACCAGTCGCGGGATGTTCGTATAGAAAGGCCCGCTGGCCGTCTTTCCATAACTGTTCCTTCACTTTGAGAATGCGCTTGCGCTCAAGCATGGCGGCCAAGATATAGCAGCATTCATGGTGCGCGGGGTCATGCAAAGCGACTAGCCGCCTCAGCAGCTTTTCGGCATTTTCCTTTTGGATCGGCTCGGGAGGCGCCTCAGCAGGGGCGGCGTAGACGCTTTGCCAGTGCGATATTGACGGGGTTTCCTGCTGAACAGAAGTGTTGGTCCAACAATCTTCGCAAACGTCGAGTCGGACATATCCCAATCTTTCCTCGGCGAGCAAGGTGTGGAATGGCTCCTGATGACGAAATACTCGATGACACCGCTGGCAGTGGTGGGACCTTGATTGGATATGCCAGTCAATCATGGGGATTCGCAATAAATGGGCTTACATCATCTCCGCATTATCCCCGGAGGTGCAATGCAAAAAAAAACCGGGTCCTCGGCCAGGGGATGGCCGTCGGACCCGGGGAACTTTCGGAATCAGTACATCAGTGGGATTACGGGGAACTCCAGAACAGGTCTGTACGTAACCTGAACTGAAATCTGCTGGGCGATTCAAAGAACTATCTCAATTTGAACTTACTTTCGCCCGAAAGTCGGTTCGTGTCCCACTGACGATACTAGAGCACCCCGACTGCTATGTGTCAAGCGACTCGATGGAATATTGAAGTTATGCTAATAGCGAACAATCCATTCTCTTATTTTCCTTAAAACGGCAGATGCCATGTCACATCTTCGCGAGATCCTGGCGATAAAGTCGTTCCCAATCACTCATCAGACCACATCCATAAAAGATAAGCCTCGATATTCGTCAAATTTTTCTCATCCAGGCTTTTGCAAACTTGCACGAGGTTCAACTGCCGTTTTAAGATTGAAAGACGTCAGGACTGCTAGAATGCCGCGATCGCCTCATTGACCAGAACAATGTCTCCCGGCAATTCGGCCCGTAAAATTTCCCCAACGCGACTCACATGAACCACAACCGCGTATTTATCCAGGATTCGAGCCCTGAGCCGGTAAGTGCGCATGCGGGAGTGCCCGAATCTGAGCCAATCTTGGGTGCATTGCCAGGGAAGATCTCCAATGATCGACGCGTTTTGATTGGTACGGATTTGTGGCAAGCCGGCAGCCATAAGCGGCATCCAAGGCAAATCCAACTGCTCCAGGAGCTTCTGAGGTTCGCCCAAATCATCAATACTCAAAGTGTGTTCGAACAAACTGCGCCCTTCCGAGTATGAGATTCTGATCCGGCGATCAAGAGCTGCAGCCTTGATCTCCCACTGGCTCTGTTTATCCCCGATTTGCAGCGACAGTGAATTCCATGCATGGCCCGGACCAAACTCCATGTGGAGATGGAACCGATGTCGGCCGGCAAAATTCTCCAGCGCTAGGTTCCCTTCAATATCGAGGGTGCGATTCGAGGGTTCGGCCATCATCCCATCGGGCTCGAATTTGTTTTCGGAGGGTGTCTCCGCGGTTGATTCCTCCCCTAAATTGGGGATCCATCTCACGAAGCCAACTTTCGAGCCGTGCTGTCGAATCTCCATCAAGGAATTGTCTGGTGCCGTGAGGATCTTTGCCCAAACCAGGTCCAACGGCACATGCGCGCCCCCGGTTTCCCGAGTGTATTCGTTCTTCCAGAGCAGCGCATGCATCACGACACAGAATGCGCCGAGGCCTATCAAGATGAGGCGATGGAGCGTCAGCACGTTGTGAGCCGGGAATTCTCCGTCCGGATGGATTTCAACCTCCAAGAAATATAGGTCTTAAAACGGCGGTTGAACCTCACGGAGATTTGCTGAAACCTGGATGAGAAAGGGTTGACGAAGAGCGACGCATATCCCTTCTGGATCTGGTGAGTGATTCGGAACAACTATATCTCCAGCGTCTTGCGAATATTCGCCATGGCCCACTGCCGCTTTAAGGATCGGGGATGGGACAGCGTGGCGGGTCAATTCGCGGCCCCACATTTTTCTCACGATCCAGTGGCGATTGAAAACTCGGTCATTCTTCAAATTGACTCAACACGATCATGGTGCGAGGCATCCCAGCACTACCCAGTAATGCGTCGTCACGGCTTAGTTTTCGGGAATCTTGATCGTGGTGCCGACCCTCAGTTTTCGAGGATCCAAACCGGGGTTTGCCCCAAGAATCTTCACGTAGGACATGTTGTAGCGGCGGCCAATTTTGGCTGGAGTATCCCCCGCCACGATCACGTATGTTCGGACCTTTGGAGTGGTTTTTGAGTCCCCCTGGGATCCTGGTTCCGCGGAGGGTTTGGAGCGTCCGGCGGCGTTTACTCCGCGTGGATCGTTAGTGGCCGTGTTGATCTGCACAAGGGGAGCCGCGCCGGTCGAGGGGGTATGGGTTTTGGATTGGCCCGGGCCTTGGTTCTGCGGTTGCATCGGCTGCCCAAGCATAGAAGGTGAAGGGCTGTTCTTGAGCTGGGAGATCTCGGCCTGCAGTTGCTGAAGTTGATCTCGGAAGCGGTTGTTCTCGACCAATAAAACTTGGTTGGTCGAGATCAGACGGTCCAGCTCTTTTTGGACCTGGAGGTTGGTGGGCCCCAGAGAGACGGTCCGGGCCAGCTCTTGCTTGCTCGCGATGACGAACTGCTTGACAGTTTCCGCTCTGGAATGCTTGGGGTTAAGCTTCAGGAATTTTTCAAAGTGATAAATGGCCGCCGCGAAGTCGTTGAGCTTCTGATAGTATAAGAGCCCAATCTCGAAATGTGCGGAAGCGGAATGAGGATTGGTCTCGAGCGCTTTTTCGAAGGCTTCCACGGCGCCGTTGTAATCGTAGCCGCTGATTTTATTCTTGCCTGAAATGAAGTGTGGATCCTTCTCCTCGTCGAGGTTGTTCATCGCGACGGGCGCGCAACCGAGGACGAAGACAAGCCACACCAGCACACTGTCCAAGGCCAGGACTTTCCAGGTCATTCGAAGCAGGCTAGACCATGCGGCCCAGGAGCGCAATGGCTTCATCTTCCTAACCCTCCGCTTTATCCTTGAGAATCCTATAATTCGGCTCGGAGCGGCGGCCATCAAGCGATCGTTCCGGCTAACCTTGCCATTCCCAACCTTTGCGATACTCCGGTTTGATGAGCTGTTGGGCTTCCGGGGCGTTCTTGACTGTCAAGTTTTTTGCATCCCATTGGATTGGTTTCCCTACTCGAAGCGCCACGTTGCCCAAAAGTACAGCTTCAGTCATCGGACCCGCGTATCCGAAGTGGGAGAGAGCTTTCCCCTGCCCCTTGCAAGCCTCGATCCATTCCAGATGGTGGGCGGCGTCGTGGTCTTCGGCGGCCTTGGGATGGCGTGGGAGAGTGGCCGGGATGCCGCTGAAATCCTCCATTCTGGCGCCGGACAAAAACGAGCCTTTTCCCCAATAACTCGGCACAAACAAAGTGTCTTTGGTGCCGACAAAAAGGCACCCGTTCTCGGGCAGCGAGGTCTGCTTCGCGAGCGAAGGTAACGGCTTTTTGCCTCCGTCGTACCAGACCATTTTCACAGGACCCCATTTCCCTCTCTTGGGGAACTCGGACGTGATGATTGACCACGCGGGGGCAGTTTCCGAGTTTATGCCGGACGATTCCGCCGAAACCGCGATGGGATCCCTGAGATCCAATGCCGTGAATGCCAAGTCCATGTTATGGCAGCCCATGTCGCCTAGCGCACCGGTCCCAAAATCCCAAAACGCTCGCCAATTGAATGGGACGCAGCCGGCATGGAACTCCCGCCAGGGCGCAGGCCCCAACCACAAATCCCAGTTGAGATGGGAAGGCGCCGGCAGGGTTGCTGGACGGGTATGTCCCTGGGGCCATATGGGTCTGTCAGTCCACACATGAACTTCTCGCACATCCCCCAGCACCCCCGCTTGAATCAACTCCACCAACCGGCGAGATTCTGGTTGGGAGTGTCCCTGGTTCCCCATTTGGGTGACGACCCGGCTTTCACGCGCGATCTTTTCCAAGGTGCGGGCTTCCCAGATGGAATGAGTCAAAGGCTTTTGAACATAGACATGCCGGCCCATCTTCATGGCCATCGCGGCGGCATGAAAGTGGGTGTGGTCGGGTGTTGAAATGGTCACGGCATCGAGGCTTTTCTCTCGCTCCAGCAGGAGTCGAAAATCCTGATATCGCTTCGCTTGGGTGAACTTCGCGTAAGTCCCCGCGGCGTTTTGTTGGTCGACATCGCAAAGGGCCACGATGTTTTCCGAAGCACAGTAGCCGATGTCAATGCCGCCTTTTCCTCCAGCACCGATGGCGGCGATGTTGAGGCGTGAATTGGCGCCGAGCACCGTTGGTTTCGCGACAAAAGGAAACGTCACCGCCGCCGAAGCCGCGAGCGTGCGCCGAAGGAAGCATCTTCTATTCATTGGCAAGGATTTCATTGAGATGCGCCAGGTTTACAAGAATTTTCTCGAACCAATCAATCACCCGCGGCCTGCCTCTAGATCCCGGCCCATTCGCCCGCGGTGTTCGAGTGGATCAAAATCTATGCTCCGAGCTCGACCCTCGCGCGGGGATCGTTTAGAATAAATCCGGATGATTACGAAATTCTCGAAAGCCCGACTCGGTACAAAGACTCGCTATGGCGGCTGGATGTCGCTGCTCGCCGCCGGCTCACTGTTTTTTTGTGCAGCCTGCCGCGACCAACCGAAGGTTCCTTTGGTCGTGGATTCTGGCACGAACGCTGTCCCGGCCAAGCTCAGCATTTACGAGGTGAAAGGCGAGGTCCGCAAATTGGAACCGGACGGAAAGAGCGTGGTGGTCAAGCACGAAGCCGTCCCAGGGTATATGCCCGCCATGACAATGCCGTTCGAGGTCAAAAACACCAACGAACTCAGAGGACTCGCGCCCGGCGATGTGATCACATTTAGGATGCTGATCACCCCGGACGACGGGTGGATCGACCAAATCAAGGTTGTCTCCAGCACGAATCAACATGCTCCGTCGGCGCCGGTTCGCGACAGCTCGAGAATCGTTCGCCATGTCGAACCCCTCAGCGTCGGAGGAATGATCCCGAACTACCCGTTTACAAATCAGTTCGGGAAACCCATTCAGATCGAGGATTTCAGGGGAAAGAGCCTGGCCATCACATTCATCTTCACCCGTTGCCCGTTTCCGAATTTTTGCCCGCGCATGTTCAATCATTTCGCCGAGGCCCAGAAAACATTGAAAGCTCAGTCCGCAGTTAATAACTGGCATCTCCTGTCGCTTTCGTTCGATCCCGAGTTCGATACGCCAGAGACATTAAGGGCCTATGGCGCCAGGTACGGCAATGATCCAGAATGTTGGTCCCTGGCCACCGGCGCGTTGATCGAGATCGATGCCATCACTGAACAATTTGGCCTCGTCTTTCCCCGTGAAGGGGCGGGATTTGCCCACAACCTCCGGACTGTGGTGATCGATCCCACAGGCAAAGTGCACAAGATCTTTTTGAGCAATGAGTGGCAGCCGCAGGAACTAGCCGACGAATTGTTGAAGGCGGCGGCCGTCAGCCAGTAACCCTTAAACCTTAAAACGGCAGTTGCCTCTGGCGAATCTTCGCAAGATCTTGCCGATAAAGTTTTTCTGAATCACTCCCCAGATCCACAAGGGATAGGCCTCCCTCTTCGTCAAGGCTTTCTCATCCAGGCTTTTGAGAATCTCCACGATGTTCGACTGCCGTTTTACGGGTAACGCCGGGAATGCCGGTCCAGCCGAAGGCTCCGAGTCTAAACAAACAACCGTCGTTGAAATCAAGGAGCGCTGCGTTCCTCGGAAGATTCTCGCGTGTTCCCGGGCGAACGAAGGGGGGGCCGAGAGCCGTCAACCTGGCAAGTCAGTCATGCCAGGTTTCAGTTCAAGCTTGCTCCGTGCCTCTGTGGGCTGCTACGTATGCCTCGATGGCGTTGATTCGATAGCGTTTAAGCGCGCCGTCCAGCTCGAATTCAACTTCCTGCCCCGGAGCATGGTTCAACATCGATTGAGCCAGCGGCGTCTGATAGCTGATGATCCCTTTTTCCGCGTCGAAATCCCAGGCGCCAAGGATCGAGTATTGCTCCACGTTCTGGCTGTCCAAATCAGTGACCGTCACTTTCGTGCCCACCGACACGACATCCGTTCTCGGGTTGGCAAAATCCGTGCCTCGCGAGCGGAGTAGTTGAATTTCGAGCTCCGCTTTCCGGCGCATCAGGAGTTTTTGCATTTCCTTGGCGGCCTTGTATTCATGGTTTTCGCGCAAGTCGCCGTAGCTGCGGGCGATGGCAATCTCTTTTGAATTGGCCGGGATTTTCTTCTGCACCAGTTCCGTATACTCGTGCTTGCGCCGTTCCAAGCTTTCCCAAGAGACTATGATGTTGCTTTCCTGCTTGGTTTGTTCGCCGGTGATGAGGGATTGAATCGAGGGATAACTCTTCACGATGCGAGCCAGCAGCGACCGCTTGTCCATGTCATCGAAGCTCGGAGAAAGCTGCAGCGCCCGTGTTAAATCGCGGATGATCTCGATGTCCGCGGAGCCGATCAGTTCGATGAGCAAGTCGTGGTCGTCCAGAATAAAATCACGGAGCCGGTTCGAGCGTTTTTCGTTGAACTGATCGCGCTCCATGGCCGTGAGCATCGCTCGAAAAACTTCAGGTCCCAGAATATCGGCGAAGGAATCGCATCTCTCCCTGGCGAGCCAGAGCAGCAACTCGCTGCTTGCTTGGTGTTGGCTGATGAGCCGCGCCAACGCTTCTTTCAAGATGTCGAGCTTGTTTTCCTGAATCAGCAGCGTGGCGCATTCCCCGGCCAGCTTGGAGGATGTGGTGTTAAGAATCGCCAGGACTCCTTCTTGCCACAAATTGGGGTTGGCCGTCCTAAACGCAGCCAGCGCTTTCTTGTGCTTGGCGGCTGGCATCTGCTCGAGAAGTTCGTCCAGCCGCAGATTTTGCGCCCAGATCGCGGACACCGTCAACTCTTTCTGTTGAGGTTCGAGGCTCGCCGCCTGCCGCAGTTCGTCCCGGATGAATATCGCTTCCAACGCCAGGGCGGGCATGGTTCGAATGTGCGTCGCGATGTCCGCGTTGAGCAGAGCCACGGCCTCGGTCACAGCGGTTTTGGGATCGTCCAAGTCACTCAAATATTTCAGAAGTTCCGCGGCGACCGCGATTCGAGCCTTCAATCCTTTTGCGGCCTTCAGTTCGCTCAACATCCGCTGCTGAAAAGAAACCTCCATTTCCTGGAAAATGATCGGGTCGCTCTTCTTCATGGGCACCTGGAAATGGCCATCTTTCTTCAGCTCTCGCTTGGCCACCTCCCACCATTTCTTCCAATCATCCGCGATGACGTCGGGCACCAGAACTTGCTGCACTTGATCTAGAGTGGCCTTGCCTCCGAAGCTTCGGAGCACGAGCCGGATCAAATCAAGGTGGTGCAACGCCGCCATCTCCCGCAAGCTCGCCAGGTCACTGGCTTTTCGGGCCAGTATATGATCCGCCTGGATCGCCTTGAGAGAATCAGCCGCAAACGAAAGATCCATGGAATGCCCGGGCTTTCCGGGAAAATCGATCACGAACCGAGCAAATACGGTGTCGATGGTGGTGATGCGCCCTACGCCCCAGCTCCGGTGGACGCAGTAACCCCCGGTCGCCAGCGTCAGGAGTGGCTCCACTTGGTTCCGGCTAATTTTGCCGCCGGAAGCCAGACTGTCGAATTCGTCTCTCATGTGTCTTATCTCGCAAAACCTCTGACTCAATCCATTATAGCTGTGTGGCAGATCAAAAACCAAGACAAATTGCCTGCGCGACGCTTTTGGAACGTTTGGCGGCTCGGGCCCATACGGAGGAGGTGCTTCGCAAGCGCCTTGAAAACGCCGTGTTGAAACCCGCGGACCGTGCCCTTTGCCAAGAAATCGTCTATGGCGTCGTCCGTCGGCAGCGCACCTTGGACTGGTTGATTGAACGTAAGGCGCCGGGACGGCGTCAGGCGCCGGTCGTTCGAATCTCGCTGGCCATCGGGTTATATCAACTGCTGTGGCTCGATCGCATTCCAAGTCATGCTGCGGTGAACGAGTCCGTCGAACTGGCCCGTGCCAACGGACAAGCCTCGAAAAGCAGCTTTGTGAATGCCGTGCTGCGACGGTATTCGGCTGAGCGCGAGGGGACTCGAGCTCGTTTGAAATCACTCGAGCAGGACGAGCCTGGGATCGGGTTTTCCCATCCTGATTGGTTGATCCGCAGGTGGCAAGCGCGGTGGGGAATCGAGAAGACGCGGCAATTCTTGGAATGGAACAACCAAAGCGCGCCGATTTTTGCCAGGATGAACACGCTTCGGGCGGGTCCCGAGGACACGGCGCTCTGTTGGACTGAAGAAGGGCTCGAGTTCGAGCCGTTCAGTCGCGACTGGTTGGACGAAAAACTTGTTTATCGTCTCCAGTCGGGGCCGAGATTGCAGGAACTGCGCAGTTTCAAGAAGGGGCATTTCTACGTTCAAGACCCGAGCACTTTGCTTTCCGTCCGCATGCTATCCCCGGCGCCGGGCGAGTCAGTGTTGGACTTTTGCGCGGCGCCCGGAGGCAAGACCACGTTTATCGCGCAATGTTTGGAGAACAGGGGGGTTGTCATCGCTTTGGACCCGGACCCTGGCCGGCTAGCTCTTTTAGAAGACAATTGCGTCCGGCTCGGCGTTCGCTGCGCCTCGGTCCTGCGTTCAGATCAATTCTCACAGAAGCACCAGGGCCGGTTATTCGATAAAGTCCTCGTTGACGCCCCTTGCTCCAACACAGGCGTCATGCGCCGGCGCGTCGATGTCCGGTGGCGGCTTAGCCCGGATTCGATCGTGTCACAGTCGAGGGAGCAGTTGGCTATTCTGCAAAGAGCCGCCGACAGCGTGAAACCCCGGGGCGCTTTGGTTTACTCGACTTGCAGCTTGGAACCGGAAGAAAATCGCGTTTTGGTGGACGAGTTCCTCTCGTTGCGGCCCGAATTCGATCTCGTGTCGGATCGAGAATTGACGCCGATGATAGATGGAGTCGATGGCGGCTATGCGGCCCTGCTGCGGCGTCGGTAGAAACCTCAGAACTCAGAAAGAAATGAGGGAATTTGCTGGCAACAAATGACTCCCCATTTCCTTCACATCCTCCTTGAAACCAGCTCTCTCGGAACATCCGATGGGGAGAGGGGCGGTTTTACGGGAAACGAACACCCCCTCCTTTTGACAAATGACCCCAGAAATTCTGGGGTCTGAACATGCAGTGCCGGGAACTCCAAAGCGGTTGCATGCTTCCAATTCGGGCCCGTCAACCGGTTTCACGGCTCACATGCCCATGATTTGGTAGCCGCAATCCACGTATAAGACTTGGCCTGTGATGGCCGCCGCGCCGTCGCTGGCTAGGAAAACTCCGGTCGCGCCGAGTTCGGTTGGCAGCACGTTGCGTTTTAATGGAGCGTGGGCCTCGTAGTGCTTAAGCATGTCGCCAAACCCAGCGATGCCTCGTGCCGCCAGGGTGTTCATCGGGCCCGCGCTGATGCAGTTGACCCGTATTTTCTTGGGGCCGAGGTCGTAGGCCAAATAGCGGGTTGAGGCCTCCAATGCCGCTTTGGCCACCCCCATGACGTTATAATGGGGCACGACTTTTTCGGCGCCGTAGTAGCTCATGGCGACAATGCTTCCGCCTCGGGTCATGAGAGGCGCGGCTCGGCGCGCGAGCGCCACTAATGAATACGCGCTGACATCATGCGCGATTCTAAAGGCTTCGCGCGAGGTGTTGACAAACTGGCCTTCCAAAGCCTCGCGAGGCGCGAACGCCACCGAATGCAGCATTAGATCCAACGCCCCGAATTTGTCCGCGGCCGCGGCGAAGACCTTGTCGATCTCCTCATCGCGGGTCACGTCGCAGGGTGCGATGAGTGTGTCCGGCCCGAATGTGGAGGCCAATTCCTCGACGTTTTCTCTCAACCGTTCCCCCTGATAGGTGAAGGCCAGCCTTGCACCCGATTCGTGCCACGCTTGGGCAATTGCCCAGGCGATCGATCGTTTGTTCGCGACCCCAAATACGATGCCTGTCTTTCCGGCGAGGAGTGACATAGATTTTTCCAGACGGAGAATCGAGGCTTCGACGGCCCTTCACATCACAGGCCTCGGCCGATGATATAGCGGAGCAGGTCGCCCACACGGCAGCTATAACCCCATTCGTTGTCGTACCAGCTGACCAGTTTGAAGAATCGATTGTTCAGCTCGATTCCGGATCCCTTGTCATAAATCGAAGAGGCCGGGCAATGGATGAAATCGGTGCTCACGACTTCCTCGGCGGTATAATCCAATATCCCCTTTAAGTAGGTCTCACTGGCATTTTTCATAAAGGCAGAGATTTCCTCGTAACTCGTCGTTTTGACGGTGCGGACGGTGAGATCGACCACCGAAACCGTGGGGGTTGGCACGCGAAACGACATCCCCGTGAGCTTGCCTTTTACCTCAGGGCAGACCAAACCCACGGCACGAGCCGCGCCGGTCGTGGACGGGATCAAGTTGATCGCGGCGCTCCGGCCCCCTTTCCAATCCTTCTTGCTGGGAGCGTCCACCGTCTTCTGAGTCGCCGTGTAGCTGTGAACAGTGGTCATCAGGCCTTCCTCGATGCCCAGTCCTTCCTTGAGAAGAACATGGACAACCGGGGCCAGGCAGTTCGTCGTGCAAGACGCGT
>SYMW01000137.1 GCA_005805305.1 Verrucomicrobiales bacterium | reverse complement strand
GGCGGCATGGGAGTGGTTTACCGAGCGCGGCAGCTCAGCTTGAATCGGACCGTCGCCATCAAGATGATATTGGGAGGCCAGCTCGCCTCTCCACGGGAACTGCGCCGCTTCCAGTTGGAAGCGGAATCGGCCGCGAGTCTTCAACATCCTAACATCGTGTCGATTCATGAGGTCGGCGAACACAACGGGCTGCATTACTTTTCAATGGACCTTGTGGAGGGGGAAGATTTGTCGAAACTTCTCAGGGGCGGAGCCCTTGAGTCGGACCATGCCGCGTCGATCGCCCGCAAGGTCTGCGCCGCGGTGGCGTTCGCGCACAAGCGCGGGATTCTCCATCGCGACTTGAAGCCCTCCAACGTGTTGCTCGACAAGGATGGAGAACCGCGCGTGACCGATTTCGGGCTGGCGAAGCGGCAGTCCGAAACCGCGGGAATGACTGTGAGTGGCGCCGTTTTGGGAACGCCGTCCTACATGGCGCCGGAGCAGGCGGAAGGCAGGTTGGAGGAAATCGATCGTCGAACCGACGTTTTTGGGCTTGGAGCGATGCTCTACGAAATGCTCGCGGGTCGGCCGCCTTTCACCGGGGACACGCCGGTCGCGGTCATGCGGCAGGTGGTGGAGCGCAACCCAGATCCACCCAGCGGGATTAATTCCCGCGTGCCTCGGGATCTGGAGGCTATTTGCATGAAGTGCCTCCAAAAAAACCCCTTGAATCGTTACCAGAGCGCCACGGAATTGGGCGAGGATTTGGAACGATTTCTGCGCCACGAACGGGTTTTGGCCCGTCCTCCTGCTCGCGCGATGGCGTGGGTGGATTGGTTTCGGCGGAATCCTGACCTCATCTCCTTGGGTGTTTATTTCCTCGCGATCGGTCTGTCTGTGGGGTTGTTCACATTTTGGGATTACTCAAGGTTGCTGCTCTGGAAGGCGGCTCATCCAGGCCAGCTCCCGGCAAAACCTGGATTCTTTGAAATACTCGGCTGGACAGGTGAACGAAGCGAAGATTTCGGGTTTCTGCTATTGCTCTACTTGATCGCGGGGCCGCCCGTGATTCTGGCGGTCTTTGCGGCGATGAAAATGAAAGCCAAGCTGACGCCGTACTCTCTTTTGACCTTTGCGGTGGCGGCGAAATTGAATCTGTTCCTGGCCATTGCCGCGTTGATGCTTTCAGTGCACCAGATCGTTTGGAAGGAGGAGGACTTTAGTGCGGTTCTAGGAGCAGGCGTTGCCATGTTACCCTGCCTTTTCTTCACGTTTCAACTAGCTCGCTTGCTTTTTAGGGAGGTTCGAGTGTGGCATTTTGGCGAGCGGGAAGCGGAGGCCAGCCAGGTGTACGGCAAGCTCCAGGAACGGCAAAAAGCTGAGCGCGGGTTTAACAGGAGGGCAAAGAATCTGGAATGGGCAGGCTGGATCACATTGTCGTTCATGAGCCAACAACTTGGTTGGTTGCCAACCGTCATGGCTCTTCTGGGAATGGGCGGTTGGGCGGCGTTTATTCTGCATGGCGTCCAACATTGGAAACGGATCCTGGCTTTCGCGATCGCCTCCAGCATCAACAAACAGTTCGCGGTCTTCCTCGGCGTTCTCATGCTTCCAGTTCTCGTGGGGATTCCATTCACCGCATTTGGCATGATTCACATGGGATTTTGGAATTCGTTCACGGGAGTCACAGTGCCGTTTTGCAGCATGATTCTCGGTGGATGCTGCTACTTGCTCTACCGAAGATCCTTGAATGAACCCCGGGAGTTGTTGCTCCGTCATGAGTCGCGCTTTGGGATCTGGTGCGAGGGGAATTCCTGGTCGGTGATCTGTTTCATTCCATTTGCTGCGGTCGCGGGACTCTCCTTCTACTCTTTTGGTGTCAGTGGCCTGCTCGCATTCGGCGCCGGTTGCTCTATTCCAGGCGATGTGTTATTGGCGGTCCGCGCCGAACCCATTCGTCGCCGGCGCGTCTTCGGAACCCTGGCTCTGGCGGCAATCGCCGCACTCGTCAGTCTCCAAGGATTGCCGCCGTCTCTTTGGTGGTCTTGCTTCTCCGTGGGCGCTCTCCTAGGCAGTGTGATGGAAGCGGTTCACGTGGCCACACTGCCCGTGAACCTGAGGAGCATCTCCTCTCCCCATCCCTCTCCTCCGCTTTGGGTCGGAGGAGAGGGTGCCCGAAGGGCGGGAGAGGAGGAACCCGGTTCATGGCCCCAACTCACGTCTATTTTTTGGAGGTCCGGCCTGCCCATGAACGGTGGGCTCGTTCCAACGCTGCGGCCGCTCTCGCTCGGACTGGCGGCCCTTGGCTTGTTTATGGCTGTTGGGGCTGGAACAACGTTGGGTCGCTGGCCGAGTTTGGTTCGTTCCTACAACAAACTTTTTGTGGAGACGGATCTAAAAATTTCCACCATGCTTCCAACGCAAGCACTTTATTCCACACCGCTTCGTGAGTTTCGTGATTCCTATCGGGAATTGGGATTCTTGCGGGAAGGAGTTCGGCATTTCGAACGAATTTCCATTCACCCGCGGCTCACGTCCGAAGCCTGGTTCAGCACAAAAGTGCTTCAGGGAGAGATGCTCCATGAATTGGGCCAGCCCGGTCAGGCGCGCGACGTGTTCGCCCTCGTGGATGCCAAGTTTCCGACGATCGAGGCCCGTCGCTTCCAAGTCGGATGGCCCAAGGCCGGGGCTCGAAATCCCATCGAGTCGCCGCTCATTGATCATCTCGATCCCATCGAAACGCTCGGAGGGGCGGGGTGGCAGTTTGCGAAAACGGATCCCAGGGAGCACCCTGGAACGTTGAATCTTCGGTTGCGGGACCCCGGGTTGGCAGGCGCGGCCGGAACTTCCACCAATCGTTCGGGCGCTTGGGCGTGGGTGCGGTTGATTGTCGTTGCCGACGAGAGCCGGGACATTGAGTTGAGGTTGGCGAGCGATGACCAAATCGCGGTTTGGTGGAATGGCGAAGCCCGGTTACGAAAGCGGCACTCGCGGCCCGCGGTTCTTGATCAGGACCTGGTGCGCGTGACCTTGAATCGTGGAACAAATGTTTTTCTCGCCGCCACGGGCACGTTTGGAGGGTATTGGACATTCCAACTGAGAGCGACCCTTGAGGATGGAAAACCGCTCAAGCCGCGGTTTTAGAGTCCATCGCGTGCCCCAAGTCCAAGCATGAATCACTTTTCGTCCAACAGGAGGTTCAGACCCCAGAAATGCCGCGGCAACAACGGCACGGGGGTCGGCACCTCGTTGATCTCTGGCGGATTATGAATCGTCGATTGACCCAATCCGCGAAGTCCGGCAGGCTTTCCCACGGATGAATCAATCGACCGCCAAAGGGCGTTGCTGACGCAAATCCCGGATTGCCGCCCGCTTGCTTTATCGCAAGATGGCCGGGCCGCTTCGTCCACGCGACCAGGCTTTGGCGAGGCGATTGAGCACGGATCCCGAGGTCGAAAACCGGCTCATTGAACAGGCCCTTTACTGCCTGGGTGGCTCGTGCAAACATGACGTCGACCGAGAATTGGTGGCGCGGCGACGTTGATTGGGACACGCCGGCCGGCCGGCTTCTACTGGATTTCCTGGCGCGTCTTCCGCCGGATCGCCGGTTCAGGATCACGCTTTACGGGTCGGCGCCGCTCCAACTGACGTTGGACCGCACTTTGTTGAGCGGTGATGTGGAGCTCTTTTCCAACGACGACGAAGACCTCCGTGAAATCGTTCGTTCCCACCAAATGGACAAGGATCACGGCGGGGGCCTCTATTTGGAAGCGGGTTTCGAGTTGAGCTTCCGGACGAGTCCGCGTTGGCGTGACCGTGCGAAGATCCGTTTCCATTCATGCCGCCGCCTCTTTCCGGTCCCTTCGAAACCGTTTTCCGCTAAACTCTGGTGGATAAATGCCTTGCCAGCATCTCCCAGGTCTCCAGTTCAAAGCGTAACGCTTTTAAGCTGCGGATTCCGGAGAAATAGTCCTTTGCTCCAAGGGCTGTTCTACGTTGCATCGCGACTCGAACTGGCTGGTTGCTGTTCAGTTCCCCGCGAATCGAAACCGAGAACTGCCCACCCGCCGTTCCACGGTTCAAGATCTCCCAATCTCGATGGTCCAAGGTTCCGGTCATCATAGAATTGAATCCATGAGTTCCTGGAGGTTGAATTTCAACGGTGAAAGCGTCCAGCAAATCTTGGCGGACGATGGGACCGGCCGATAATTCCCCCCAGACAGTGGAACCGTCGATGATCGCGGCATCCACACCAAAAACCGCGATTGCGGCGTCACACGCCAATTTTGCCACATTTAAGCGGTCAAGCCTGGCTGGCAAATTTGTGATCGGCGCATCCACGTCCGGAGCGTGGCGTTGAAAGACTTCGCGGATCTTCGACTCCAGGGCCAGATTCGGTGCCATCGTGGCGGGGTCAACGGTTTTCAACGCATAACGAAAGCCCGCCATTCGTCGCGAACTTGGATCCAACATGATGTCGAGTCGTCCGACATACTCACCATACGATCCCGCTTGAACAATGACGGTTCCACTGGGGGAATATCTAGGCTCAGGCAGAACGGAATGCGAATGTCCCCCGATAATGAAATCCAACCCCTGGGATTCCCTGGCTACTTGCTCGTCGTCCCCCAGGCCCAAATGGCTGAGCATAAAAAGCAGATCCACGTCCTTTCGATGTTTGCGTATCATCTTCCTCGCCAAGTTCGAAAAGTCATACCCGCATTCGACCCCTTTGAAATAAGGACCGTCGTATTGCTGGTCACGTTCATCCCACGGCCGGCATACCATCGCAAAAACTCCCACACGGATTCCATCGATCTCAAATTGATGAAAACTCTTGCCCAGACCCAGCTGATTCGAGCACAGGACAACATCTCCGGGCTCATTAACGAATTTTTTAACGCTCTCCAAACCATAGGCGAAATCGTGATTACCCAACGCCCGGAGATCGAGTCCAAGGTGCTTGTAAATGTCGATTGTGCTTTCGCCCTTGGAGAGGAATTCAACGACACTCCCTTTTTCCATATCATCACCCGCGTTGCAGAAGATGCTGTTCGGATTCTCAGCCTTTACCTCATCGAAGTAGCCTCGGATCAGGGAAAGCGGACTCAAGTAACGGCCGTTGTAATTCTTCGGATGATAATGACCATGCAGATCATTGTAGTGGACAAACGAAAGCATCTTGAAGCCAAGCGTCTTTGCCTCCTCCGGAGTCATTTGCCTGGGTCGGGAGGAGGAGCTCATGCCGGGAAGGAAGTGGAAACAAGCGCCCGCACCCGCCGCGGCAGCCAAGGTGGCCAGGATAGCAGTTCTCCGAGTGTTCATGGGTTTTCCTTGCCGAGTTCAATAGATGATGACTCTGCCCCGGATGCTCTGGAGAATAAATCTTGAGAGTGGCGTGGGGCAAGAAAGAACCTCTGTGAATTACCATTTCGGGTGGGAGACAAGATTCTTCCGATCGTCCAATTCCGGCCCTTTTTTGTGGAAATGTAAATGTATGGATTCTTAATCTCAGAAACCCATTTCCCAACCGGTTCTTCAAGTGGAATCCCATCGAACACCGCCTATTCAATCAGATCACTCAGCATTGGGCCGGCCATCCCTTGAGAGCCTGTCTGAAAATTGCGAGGGGTCCTGCGGTGAGAGATTTTGGCTTCGGCCAAGGCGGCGAGTCCGGAATATCCCCGCGGTGGGCTATGACGGAGGAGCCAAAGCCGGCCTTCGTGTGACTTGACGTTTTGTCAAACACGCCCTCCCGACCGCTCAGAAAACCTCCAACGCCCAAATGCGCTTGCTCTCTCTGGTTCTTCAGGCCGTCCTGACAAGTTGGAAGCACACAACTTCACCAAGGCGAAATTGGAGTTAATTCTGGCACCGTTCCTTAGTTCACCATCCTGAAGAAACGAGTGTGATCAAAAACTACTTCGGCTTGGCCGGGATCAACGAAAAGGATTTGAGACCGATGAGATCCGTGGGAACCACCGCGAAACCACCTGGCGTTTGGCCGCCCGTGACGACTCGAATGACGGCGGATTTTCCGAGCGCGGCGCCATGCGCTTCCGCGTGTTCATAGGTTGGCGATGAGGCCTCCCAGCAACGCATCTGAACATAGACCGGCTGGCGTGGCCCGACGTGAGGCAGCGTGACCGATGTGGCGGTGACGTATCCCGCGGCAACCCCGGTTCGAAAAGGTTTTGGCTTATCGATCGCGACAAACGACGATTCGCGGTCACAGGGGGCGCCATAGAGTTGCGCCAGATAGTTCGAACCTGCGAGCGGCGTGACGCCGCCGGGCTCGAATACTTTGGCATCAATGCCGCTTTGGGCTCCGCGGTTGGCGAAATTCAGAGCGCCCCCCGTGCCGGTTGGGGGGCAGGGAACGTTTGGGGCGCCGGATCTCGGAGCCGGGTTGGCGGTTGTCGGAGATTTCTGGGGAGACGCGGTTTGGGCTAAGATCGCCGCGCAAAGGAGCGGGATGCCGGCACTTTGAACCATCCATTGGACCCTTCGTGGCGCGGTTAAAATTCTCATAGCCAGTGCATGCTGGCGGTTCCGATTGAGTTGTGACAGATTAAATCTCAAAATGGCAGTTGCCCAAGGCGAATCTTCGCAAGATCCTGGCGATAAAGTTTTTCCGAATCACTCACCAGACCCACAAGGGGTATGCCTCCCTCTTCGTCAAGCCTTTCTCATCCAGGCTTTTGCAAATCTTCACGATGTTCAACTGCCGTTTTAGGTTGAAAACTCGAGGGCGGGGAATCATCTCTTCGCCCGCGCCCGCCGCTGGCCCCGGCGCGAACTTTCGACACCGGGGACAGGAGAAATGTGAGCTTGCACCGCGGCCCAGTTGGTTCAACTGCAGCCAAGACTCTCACCGCAATTGAGGCATTTGTAACACGCTCCGTTGCGGACCGCGACATGACCGCAATTGGGGCAGGTGGGAGCGTCCTGCTGGAAATGGGCGACGGTATCGCTGAGGCTCAGGAGCACCCGTCCATGCGCGGCCGCGGCGGTTCCTTTGACGAGGAGAACCGAGGCCGTTTTGGAGGAGTGAGTCTCCGACTTCACGAGGATGCTGGTTTCATCCTCCGAAAGCGGCAGCTCAGGAACCGGACGGTTTACTTTTTTTTTAACTTCTTCGAGCAATCCGGGGATGGCCAAATCAGGCTGGTTTCGAGCGGGGCTATTGGCTTCGCGGTAGCCCGGAATGAACTGGAGGGCCATCCAACGGAAGATGTAGTCGATGATGGACGACGCATTTCGGATTTCAGGGTTTTTGGTGAATCCGGAGGGTTCGAATCGTTGGTGCGAGAATTTCTTCACGAGCGCCTCGAGCGGCACCCCGTATTGAAGGGACATGCTTGTGAGCGTGGCGACACTGTCCATCAATCCCCCGATCGTGGAGCCCTCTTTCGCCATCGTGATGAAAAGTTCGCCGGGTTGCTTGTCGTCGTTGAACAGACCTACAGTCAGATACCCTTCGTGGCCGGCGATATCGAATTTGTGCGTGAGCGCGGTGCGGGTTTCCGGAAGTCGTCGTCGAAGGGGTTGGCCTGCGGCGTCCTTGAGCCGGGCGAGCTCGGATTCGAGAGTTTTGATTCGTTCAGCGCTCTCGGCGGCGATGGAGGCGGCGGTTTCCGTGCCTTCCGCGTTCTTCTTTGTGTTGAGGGGTTGGGAACGCTTGGAGCCGTCCCGGTAAATCGCCACGCATTTGAGTCCCATTTTCCAGGCTTGAACATAGGCGTCCCGGATATCAGTGACGGAGCATTCCTTGGGAAGATTGACCGTTTTCGAGATCGCCCCGCTGACGAAAGGCTGGGCGGCGCCCATCATCTTAAGGTGGGCCATGTAAGGGATGCTGCGTTTGCCTTGATAAGGTTTGAAGGCGCAGTCGAACACCGAGAGATGAGCGGGATTCAGGCCGCTGGGCACCATCCGGCCGTTTTCCTCGACATCCTCGATGGTGTCGTACTTTTCGATATGCGCGACGATGCCGTTGATGGCGGTCTTGGGATAGGCCAGCCGGGAGAGCGCTTCGGGCACGGTGCGGTTGACGATCTTGAGCATGCCTCCGCCGGCGAGGAGTTTGTACTTCACCAGGGCGATGTCTGGCTCGACCCCGGTGGTATCGCAATCCATGAGGAACGCGATCGTGCCGGTGGGCGCCAGGACAGTGACTTGGGCGTTTCGATAACCGTGCCGGGCGCCCTTTTCCAGCGCGCGGTCCCAGCACTTTCGGGCCTCTTCCTTAAGGTAATGAAATTCGGTGCTTGCCTGGATTTGTTCAACGGCCTCGCGGTGGAGCCGGACGACACTGAGCATCTCCTCGACGTTGTCTTTTTTGAGAGGGTTCGGGACATGGGCGCACCGGGCGTCATGATAGCTTTTGAACGGGCCGGTGATGCGGGAGAGCTCCGCGGAATGTTCGTAGGCGTGGCCCGTCATGATGGCGGTGATGGCGCCGGCGAGCGCGCGGCCTTCGTCGGAATCATAAGCGAGGCCGTAAGACATGATCAAAGATCCGAGATTCGCGTAGCCCAGGCCGAGAGTGCGGTAGATGTGCGAATTCTCTGTGATTTCCTTGGTGGGATAACTGGCGTTGTCGACCAGGATGTCCTGGGCCGTTATGAAAATGCGAACGGCTGCTTTGAATCTTTCGATGTCGAACCCCCCGTCCTCCCGTTTGAATTTCATCAAGTTCAGAGAGGCTAAGTTGCAGGCGGTGTTATTGAGAAAGACGTACTCGGAGCAGGGGTTGGTGGAATGGATTGGTTCCGTGCCTTTGCAGGTGTGCCATTTTTGGATGGCGCCATCGTACTGAAGGCCGGGATCGCCGCAGATCCACGTGCCTTCGGCGATCTTATCCAGAAGGGCGCTGGCATCCTTCTTCTGGAGAGGTTTGCCCGTGGTGACCTCGCGGGTCCACCATTCGCGCTGGTCGAGCGCCGCGTTCATGAATTCGTCGCTGATCCGGACTGACAAGTTCTCGTTTTGATACATGACGCTCCCGTAAGCGTCGCCGTTGTAGGAGCCGTCATACCCTTGTTCGATAAGGGCCCAGGCCTTCCTTTCCTCCTTTTGTTTGGCGTCGATGAATTCCTCGATGTCGCCATGCCAGTCGCGCAGCGTGTTCATCTTGGCGGCCCGGCGGGTTTTGCCCCCTGATTTCACGACATTGGCGACCTGATCGTAGACTTTGAGGAACGAGAGAGGGCCGCTTGGGCGCCCGCCGCCGCTGAGTTTTTCCTTGCTGGAGCGAATGGGGGACAGGTCCGTGCCGGTGCCGGAGCCGTATTTGAAGAGCATGGCTTCGCTGTACGCAAGCCGCATGATGTCTTCCATGTTGTCGGCCACGGATTGGATGAAGCAAGCGCTGGCCTGCGGATATTCATACTGCGTGTTGGCGCGCTGGCCGACTTCTTGTTCGCGGTTGTAATACCAGTTTCCTTTCGCGGAATTCTTGCCGACGCCGTACTGATGGTAGAGCCCGACATTAAACCAGACCGGGGAATTGAACGCGCCGTATTGGTTCGCGCACAGCCACGTGAGCTCGTCGTAAAAGACTTCGCCTTCGGCTTTACTGAAGTATCCGTCCTTGATCCCCCAATCCGCGATGGTGCGCGTGACTCGATGGACGAGTTGCTTCACGGAAGTCTCGCGTTCGGACGTGTGCTGCTCGCCATAAAAGTATTTGGACACAACGACTTTGGTGGCCAGGAGCGACCAGGATTTGGGCACTTCCACATTCTCTTGCTTGAAGATGACTTTGCCGGCGTCATCGCCGATCTCCGCAGTGCGCAGTTCCCACTCGATTTGGTCCAGCGGCTTGGCTTGGGCGTCGCTGAAGATCCGCTCGACCCTGCCCGTGGCTCGGGTTGGTTTTGGACGCGTGCCCGCGCGATGGCTGTTGGATGCCGCCCCCCCTTTGCGAGTTGGAGGTTTGGAGGGTGCTTGGACGATGTGGTCGCGTGCGTCGATCATGGTCGGAGAAGTTTGGGTTGTTGGCGGCAAGTCGAAGAGTCGTTTGTTGGGTCTAGGCAAAGTGTTCAATAGCTGTGGGTTAGCGGAACCCCTCGGGGATCAATAAGGAGGACGTTCAAAGGTCACGATAATCGATTGCATAATATCCGCTTTACCCTGCTTATTGGGTTGAGCTTTGAGACTAGGCACAACCTATTGTGGCTGCAAGTCGATTTTTGAACTCTGGTAAAACCCTAAGAAACGGCCAAAAAATCCACAACTGATGTTCCTCTTTATCGAAAGAATGACGCTATCACCGGTCTCAAGTCGAATGGCCCACAGGCTGCACCTCCAACGGTCCTTCGAAAACATTCCGCACATCCCGATACCGATAACCGGATAATGGAGCAGGGCAAAGAACGGATCGGCGGTGCGGAAGCGCTGGCGCTGCTGCAGGATGGGCGGCTGGAGGATCAGCCCGGAGGGGGTTCCGTGATGACTGTGTCCGCATGCTCATAGGCGGGAGCGCAGCAGCAGAGCAGTTTCAGCGGTTCGTCACCGATATTCCATAATTTGTGCCGGGCGCCGGGTGGAATGGCGATCGCGTCGCCTTCGGTCACGTCGCGCGATTCGTCATCGATCCGAATCCTCCCTCGGCCCTGCGTGATGAAGTAGATTTCCTCAGCTAAGACGTGGTAATGCTCCTGGGTCGCGCTGCCGACCGCCACACGTGCCTCAGCAAGGCTTTGGTTCTTGATGGCGGAATTGCGATGCGCCAACAGTTCGCGTATCTCGGATCCGTCTTTGGTGGTGAACGGAACTAGTTTTCCGATGGCGGAGATATCCATGTTAAGGAGGCTGGACTTGGAAGAGCGCGTCCAACCCGTAGACGTATTTAGACATTTTTGTCATCCGGAATGGCATGCTACTGGAGATTGAAGCCGCAATCCTGTTTGATTCGTCGGGGTATTTCACCTCCAGCACCACCAATGGGGGCGCTTTGATGTGAAATAGAAACAGGTTGTGATGGTGGTGGAATTTGTAAAATCCTAGATTGAAATCCAGCGTGACCCTCACGGCTCGGTCCGCGGATCGAAAATATTTTCGGTTATAATAATTAATCAACACGGGGACCATGGCGTCTAGCTCATCCCGGAACGGGTTGGTCTTTGCGGTGCTTCTGAGGATGTCTTTCGCCGACGCGGCGGTGAAACGCTCGTCAACTATAAAGCCGGGCAGCGGCACGTTGTCTTTCGTTCCCAGCAGGCCGTGTTTGCGCTTGAGCTCGAGCGTGGCTTTTTTCACGGAACCAAGGGTTCGGCCGTACCATCGAACGCGAACCTTGGTTCTGGTGGCGAGACCGCTGACGTTTTGGTGGTAGAGATCAAGGCCCGGGGTGTCGTAGTAAATGTTGTTGATCGACCGCGGGGCGTACTCCTCGAAAAAAAGGCCCATGTTCAGGCGCAGGACCATTTCAACCTGGGCCAGACTCACCCGCTCGATGACAAACTTTCGTTCGTAGCGAAATTCCTCAAGCATTGCGGCGCTTCGTGTCGGTGGATGGGTTAAACCGCCAACCCTCCTTGTTCGAGGAAGCTCACTTTCGTGTCTGGCGCAAGATCCCGCAGCTTCTGGGAACATCGTTGGAGCTGTTCGGAGCTTTCGAACCGGATCTGGAAGGATGCCTCGATGTGCTCGGGGGTCTCATCAAAGCGTTTTAACGCTGAACCTCGAGTGTTGGATTTCAAGATGTCCAAAATGGCGGGCAAGCGGACCGTCTCGGAGCGGCCGGTGACTGTGAGGTACAAATTGGGATGATCCTCGGTTGGTTTCAGCATGTGGCGGGTGAGGATGACAGCCATGATGCAGGCCACCGCGATCGACGTGATCAAGGCTTGTTCGGCCCCGAAACCGAGCCCGACGCTAATGGCGAGGAAGAGATAGCTCAGCTCCTCCGGCTCCTTGATGGCCGCCCGGAACCGGATAATGGAGAGAGCGCCGACAAGGCCCAGGGAGAGCGCGAGCGAGGATTTAACGATGGTGATGATGAGCATGGTCGTCATCGCGATCGGAAGGAAATTCCTGCCGAATTGCTCTCGATTGGAAATCGTGCTCCCGAATTTGGCGTAGGCTCTTCCCAGAACATGGGCCAAGAGCGCGCACAGCAGGAGATTGATCAAGAACAGCCGGATAGGGACTTGGCCCGCGTGGGAGGACAATAGTTCCAACAGTGTTTGCTCGTTGTTCATACAATGCTCCCGATGAAAATGGAGAGGAGGACCAGGAAAGTCATGGAAAATGTCGAATGATATTGTGGTGGCGGCCTGGGGAGTGTTCTCGAAACCACTCCGGCGGACGAAAAGGCACTCCTTCCAAGGAGGACGTCTCTTCCTCTACAAGTGGGACACCAATTGGGAGGGACGAGTCTTCCGGACAACCGTCAACAGTGGCTTGGGAGCCTCGTCGGAAAAAACTGAGCACTTCCCGGGGGCGAGACGACCATGCCAGTTCGCTTCATGTCGAGGAAAATGAGG
>SYMW01000136.1 GCA_005805305.1 Verrucomicrobiales bacterium | reverse complement strand
GTCGGTAACATCCCAAGCGTAGTAAAGGGCGGTACCGAAAAGTACAAGTCATAAGTTGTTTATTATTAATTACTTACGATTTACACCATGCCGCGCTTCCTATTTCTTAACGGCATTGAGGCTAGCCGGACCATCACAGCTCGAGGCCTTTGAACGTTGAATTGGGGATAAGCGGCGATCAATGCGTCTGCTTTTTAGCCCTGATTCCGTCTAGCAACTCTTGCAAGCCCCGGGTGTAGGCTCGCTTGGCCTCAATTTTGGAACCTCGTGAGAGATATATATCGCCAAGAAAACCTCGGGCTTGAGGGAGCTCCTCGGGATCTGTCGCCAGGTAAGCCCGTTGAAACAGCTCCGCTTTGCGGTGCTCCCCCCCCGCCGAAAAGACTTGTGCAGCGAGCTTTAGAATCTCAGCCCGCCTCGTATTCAGATGAGGGGTGATGTTCTCAATGGCCTCTTTGACCCTGCCAGCGAGGCTCAGCAATCGCGCGTGATTCATGGCATACACGATGTTTTCCGCGTCCTTTTCCCGCAACTGAGCCATTAGAGCGATCGCATTGGGCAGCCTTTTTTCCACTTCTTCGATTTGGGCGCGGAGTTCGAGGATGCCTGGCATGCCCAGATGTTCGGGGGCGATGCCCTCCGAGACGAACAGAGAGGCCTCCCCATAGCGCTGTCCCAGGATCAAGAGGCTAAGATAGAGTTGGAGGATGGCCGGATTCGTCTTGATGGATTTGTGGTCTTTCAGGACCTCCGTGGCGTCCTTGTATCGCTTGGCAGCGGACAGGGTATAACCCGCTTGGAGCCGCAGGGACTCATCTTCCGGGAAGCGGGCAACGCCTTCCAAGACTGCTTCCGCCGCGAGGCCGACCGAACCTGCCAGCGTCTCGAAGTAATCGAGACGCAAATAATCCGCCGGTGTGATTTTCTTGCCAATCGACAGCTTTCGCCTGATAGCGGATCGAACCGTATCGAGCTTGCCTGCCGACTCGGCGAGAACGACTATTTGGTTGAGCAACTCGTCGTCGGCGGTGGTGGGGATAAGCTCCTCATAGACCCGAATGGCGTTGTCGGGCCGCGCCAACATCACATGCGTTTCCGCGACGCGCCTTTTGAGCGTCTCATTGCCCGGGTCCATGCGCGAGGCGGTTTCGAACAGAGCCAACGCCTCTTCGTAATCGAAAAGGGCCGAGAGGAAGCTCCCGTATTCGAGGACAGGTTCCAGCTTGCCTGGAGACTGTTCAACCACATAAGTGTAGTTTGTTTTGGCACTCTCGAATTTGTTGGCGCGGGCGAGCAGGCGGGCGACCTGGAGGGCCACCACCTTTCCTCGGGCGATTTCGGGATAGGCTTCCAAGAGGTCGGCGAGTTCGGCGTCGCGGTAAAGCCCCTCGTTCAGCGCGAGCAGCCGGTGCAAGGATTTATGTTCACCAAGTTTCAACGCGTCCCGGTACGCGTCGAACGCGGCGGTCTCGTTTTCTCGCCATTCGTGGAGCTGGGCTTGCTTCAAAATGATGAGGGAATCCTGGGGGTGGAGGCGTCTCAGTTCTGTGCAGGCGTCGACGGCGACTTTTAGATCTCCGCCAGCGACCGATAAATCCAGGATCGCGCGCCAGAGCTCCGAGTCGTCGGGGCGGCGCTTTGCTCTTTCCATCATTTCAGGCAGGACTTTTTCGGCGTTGCCCGAGCCGAGGGCGGTCTCCGTAAGCAGTGGGAAGAGCTCGTCACGCTCCTGCGAACTGCTTCGGGTGTAGAGCTTTTTGGTCGCCCGAAATGCGTCTTCGGCGAGATTCTGTTCGCGAAGAAGCTCGATTCTTAAATCGTCGAAATGACGCCGGGTCTGGTGGGTCAGATTGGTCGCGCCTGGGAGCCAGGAATCAACCGCCTGGAGGGCGTTGGCCGGATTCTCGGAGAAGCGCCAAAGCTTCACCATTTCGAGAACTTCCTGCTCGCCGTGCGGTCGGGTGCGCCAGTAATCGGAGTACCATTTCGCCGCGGCGAGAGTTTGGCCATGGGCTAGGAAGAGGGGGACGAGCGTCTCGGTGAGGATGCGCTTGGACTGGCTCGGCATGCGATCGACGACTGGTTTGAGCATCGGTTGCAATCCGGGTTCGGAGGCGAGGTTTGAGGAGAGCGTGAGGATCTCCACAAAAAACTCATCCGCGAATTGAAACTGGGAATAGGCAGCCAGGTTCTGCTCCAGCAACTTCAACTGTTCCGGTAGATTCTGGCCGCTCAACATCCCGCGGCGACACCGGAGCTCAGCGTGTTTGAAAAAGACTGGGGACCGATCTCGCTTGGCTGGCCGCACGTCTTGGGACAGTTTCAGAGCTTTGTCGAAGGATCCGTCGCGCATGTGGCGCTCGATGAGAGTGCGTTCGTTTGGAAGCAGCAAGAACGTCACCAGTGCCGATCCAAGGAGAAGGCCCAAAATGAGCCTCGGGGAGAGGGCCAGTCTTGATTCATCTTGGGATTGGGGCGTCATGGCTCTTCGTGAAGATCAGTTGAATTTCACCCTGACTCGAGCCGTCTTGCCCAGCTTGAGCGGCAGGCGCCCGGATTCATCGAAAACCACTTCGGATCGCGCGCCGTCGATCGTGGCTTCCGCGGTGGCTTTTGGGGGTGCTCCCGCCAGGATGACTTGGGCATCGCGCCAATCTCGAACGGAAAACTCCGCTTCCGTGGGTTTGAGGGCTGCGAATTGGATCGGGGCGGTGCTGGACTCGAGCCGGAGATGCAGTGGCTGGGTTGGGCTCAAGCGCAACCGAGTCATGCCTCTCCCATCCGTGTGGACGTAGCGTTGGTCGCCGAGGTCGGTGAAGCCCGCCACGCCCTCGGAGGCGCCAATATCAGGGAAGCCCTGGGACGTGGGAATTCGATAGTTCGTGGAATCCCCATAGTTGGCGATCCTCCAGGCGTCCTGCATGTCCCGGAACAGTTCGGTGCGCCGCGCGTCCCGAACGATTCGCGCGAACTGTTTGGCGGTGACCGCGTGGAGGGGTTGCGCGATGGCCCAATCGAAGAGGCTTTTGATCGCGCGGAGCGCGGCGAGATTGTCGCCGCTGTACCAGTGGAAATAAATGTTCACCGGCTTGAGGCGGCGCGGGGATTCGGTCCGCTTGAACGAATCCAAAGCGTGGATGAAACCGCCATAGAAGGGGATGTTGTCGTTCCCGTTTTGCCTCAGCAATCCGCGATAGATATTGTCGTTCTCGTGCGCGCAAAAAATCTGCAGCCCGTCCCCCCATTGGAGGGAGCGTGGGGAGACATTCGTCAGGGAAGGGTTTTTCTTCGTGATGATCACGTAGCCACCATTCATGTTCTCCACTCCCAGCCGGTCGCAAATTTCGAGCGCCAGTGGCCCCGGACGGCAGTTGCCGGACCAGAGGAACATCTCGACGCGCTTTCCCGGGGGGAGCAGCGTTGACTCCATATAGCGGATCGACCCGGCGATTTCCCGTTCGGGATCGATCTTGCTGGTGTCGATGCCGGGCTTTAGTTCGAGGTTGTCCTCCGTATACAACGCCGAGGTGTGATCGTTGTCTTGCCAATAAAATGGGTGCGTGTAGGAGTGCGAGGCCGCCTCCACCTGTGGCATGGCGAACAGGTCCCGGGCTATCTTCACCAATCGGGCCTCCTCCGCGGCGTCCTGATCTTTCACGAGCCCGCGGATTTCGGCCTCGATGATGGAACAAGTAAACGGATAAGGATATTTCTTGAGAATTTCGTCGATCAGCACTTCCGAAGATTTTTTTCCGATCTGGGCGCTGGAATCATTTCGGAAGCCATCGCCGTCGGCGTGTGAGTAGAAAAGCCTTCTGCCGGCGCGGGTGGTGGTGTCTGGCGTTGGCCAATGCGGCGTTTGCAGGGCTTCTTTGAGGAACTCAAACGGATTGAGGAGCCACAAGTGCTCGTAGTCGGGTCGGATGTAAAAGATGTAAGGGGCCAGAACCATCCCTCCCCAAGGCGCCGTGAACACTGGATGATAGCGAACGGGGCGGCCTTCCTTGGATTTTCCTTCGACGACCACGTGGGCGTGTCCATTGGCAGGGGTTTGCAGGTCCAGGAAGCTGATTCGGGAGACGGGCGCTGGCATCTCGAAATTCATGAGTGGGCCGAGGTGCGTGAATTTGAGTTCGGTGACGGGCTGAACCGGTTCTCCGGATCCACCAACCCCCAGGCCTTGCAGCACCCGGCTCAGGTTGGAGCCCGAAAATTGGGGGGCCCCGATGAAGAGCACGCGTTTGCCATTGTGCACCTGCTCGAGCAGCCATCCCGCGATTCGGTCCTCGGTCGCGGCGGGAATTTGAATGTAGCTATCCAGGAGGATCGCGGCGTACTCGTCACTGAGACGGTCGGGGAGCGCTTCCAGTGCCAGGTTGTGGTAATCCACTTCATAGCCCAGCCATTCGAGAGGCATCTGGAACGCTTTTGCGATGAGTGAATCCACAGGCCATAGGATGGCGTTCTGTCCAGCTCCTGGCTGTGTTCCGAAGAGGGCGAACACGCGCCTTGGAATGCGGTGAAGCGGGGCCAAGGAAATTCCCTCCAGTTCGGGCGTAGTAACCAAGGCGTGGCATCCTGCGTTCTCGATTTTTTGAGCGGCCGCTCGCGCCTCCGCGAGCATGCCCGGGCCGACGTAATCCAGAATGTAGACCGGGATGCCAGAGACTTTCAGTTTGTTGATCCGCTCCATCAAATAGGCTGTGTCATCCGCTTTGGCGACCGAGAATTCCTTGGTGCCTGGCTTCCAACTCCGGAAGACCGATTCGATGAGCATGGAATCGAATGATCCCTTGAGATCCTCCCAAATCTCGAAGCCCCTATTCATCATGATTTTCTTGGTCGGGTAGGCGGCTTTCAATGCTTTGACGAGCCGAATCATGCCCGTTTTGAGTTCATCGGCGCGATCGGGCCTCTGCCGAAGGATGAGATTGAAGCTATCGACGGTATCGAGAAAGAAGCCGTCGAAACCCTTTTGGACCGCCTGGCCCCCGAGTTCCTTCACCACGAACTCGGTCCATGCGGGGTGCGTCACGTCCATCACGAGACTTTTCCACTCTGGATTCGAGGTGGCGACGGGTATCTTGAGAGCCTCCACTTTACTTTTGTAAGAAGCTTCCGGGGCGACCTCCACCACGCTGATGTAAGCGTAGAGCTCAGGCCGCTTCGCGGGCAGATCCGCGATATTGAGTTTTGCGTGGGGGCTGAGGATGCACAGGGGATAAGCCATCAGCACCGCCGGATTGGGGCGCTCCGAATAGTCGACGTAGTAGGGAGCGGCCGCCATCGGTGAGGCGTCTTTTTGAGTGAAGCCAACCAGGAGCATCAGGAGAACGAAGCACCTCCAAAGTGAGCCTTGGAGGAGATTTTTCCCTCGCCGCGCGACCTTGGAATCTGTCGCCGCGCTACTTCTTGATGTCTTGAGCGGCAGCTTAGTTTCCGCACTACCGGGATCCACGACGCCATCCCCAAACAGTCCCGGTCCTGGGTGGCCTCGGGGTTCATGAAGGAGCATTCGCATTGGGTGCCCGTTGTGAGGCGTTGGCAGTCAGTTGAACGTTTAAACGGCAGTTGAACATCGTGCGGATTTGCGAAAGCCTGGATGAGAAAGGTTCGACGAAGAGCGAGGCATATCCTTTATGGATCTGGTGAGTGGTTTGGAAATATTGTATGAGCATTTATCAGCGGGATCTTGCGAAGATTCATTAGGGACAGCTGCCGTTTTAAGGTCGTTGTGTTGAATTGGTCGAATCAACCACATAGCTCGGGAGGTTTATGGAATCGAAGTCGTCGAAGCCCGGTAAAATCGCAGGGTAGAAAAAACGCCAAAATCGCCGGTGACGGGAACCCGCATCGTTTGATCAGTCGCCGCAGGCTGGAAGGAGCCAACCTCGATCCAGGAGCCGTCTCCCAAGTCTGTGGACATCAGCAACGTGTAGGATCTGCCCGCCTTCGTGTCGAGTTCCAAAAAGACCGCGCCGGCGGCTCCTGACACGCGCAGCGCGAGTTTGTCAGCGGCATTGGTGGGGTTGGTCCCGCTAAAGTATTCGGCGCGATTGCCGATCCCATCCCCGTCCTTGTCCGATTCCGCGTCAGACGGATCTGCCGGATCGAGTGCAAAGCGTCGTTCCCATTCATCCGGGAGACCGTCGCCGTCCGTGTCGACGAACGTTGGCGATGAGGGAACCACCCCGGGACTGGGAGCGGCTGAACTCCAGTTGCCGGGATCGTTTCCGTACGCGGCGACGGACCTCCGATGGATCGACAGGCCGGTTCCGGAGGAATTGGTTGGCCAAGGTGTGTTGGGAGAATAGGCGATCCTCTCGACGAGTATCGAAGGGATCAACCCCGGGTGCTCGTCGTTGGCTCCTTGGGGGAAGTCGGGTCTCGAAAGCTCCAATGTCTCTCCCGCGGAACTCAGTTTTCCCGTGTAAGGTCCGACAATGCGCGAGTCGGCCGGCACCGCGTAGGCGGTCCTAAACGCATTCAGGGCTTGGGTGTCGAGGCTCGGATTGAATGGAACGAGCAGACAAACTTCCTTTCCTTTGAGCTGGGCTCCGGGAGTGAAAAGATACGTCACCGCGCCCTGAAATGCCCAGGAATTCTCCGGGTGGCCTTGGCCGAAAAGGTCGGCCACCACCTCCGCCGTATTTTGTATTTCTATGAATTCAGCGCTCACGCTGCCGCCGCCGGCGCCGGACAACGAGAACGAAGGATTGTAATGAATTTCGGTGACGACGATGGGTCCGACGATGGGTTTCGCGTTGGGAGCGCCCGAGCCCGCCTGGAAGGACTCAAGCGAGGCGGGGGAATCAACCCCGAAAGTGGGTTTCAACAAGGGCACAAAGTCCACGCCGACCGAGGTCTCGACGCGGCCGAATGAAATGCCATTCGCCGAAGGGCCGAAAGTGGCTTCCAGCCTGCGTCCTGTCAGTTCTCCGGTCTCCGTGGCTTCGGAAAGGATGAGCTTGTCGCCTAATGCGGAATCGAACGCAAACCGGGTGGCGGAGAATTGCCCACCCACCAGCGTGGATTGGTAGAATACTTTGAAACCTTTGGGGGGCACGACTGTGCCGGCAGGAATTCTGAAATGGTTCAGGTTGAAAGGATCATCGCTCACGAACCAGTTCCCGATGGCGATGGCTTGGTCCGAGGTATTCCGGAGTTCGAAAGCGTCGTCGAAAGGAGGATCTGTGTGGGCCAGTATTTCGTTGATGACAAGTCCATTGATGGGAGCGTAATTGCTGGCGCCAGGACTGGAACTGCTGGGAAAGGAAACAAGCATCGGGGATCCGTCTGGAATTCTTCCTTGGGAGACGTCTCTCGACTGGTTTGCGAACGACACAGCGTTGATCAGCGCGCCATCGCCCTTGTAGACATAAATCCCGCCGCCTTCCGCGTCCAGGTTGAAGGCCGCGTGGCCGGGGCCTTTGGAGGGGTCGCCATCGGCTTCCCATTCCGCGAACGCAAAGGGACCGAGATAGGAGCGCTCAGGGATGATGAACTGCGTCCGCGCGCCAAGCCGACCGGAATCCGAGAGAGAGAGCCCTGAAAGGGAGACTGGAAGGTTGGAAGTGTTGTAGAGCTCGAATCGATCTGGGCCGATGGAGCTCGACGCCAGCCATTCGTTGATCCTGAGCGCGCTGGGATCGCCAAGGACGGCCTTGGACGAGTTGGGAGCTTCGGGCGTCGGCGTTTGAAGCAAGTGCCAAGTGGAGTCAACGATGCCGATGGAAAGATCCCGAACCTGCTGTCCGTACTGGATAGAGTCCAGCACCGCGCCGAGCGCGTCCACCAGCTTGACGCTGCCTCCTCCTTTGGGGATGCCCAGCCCGCTGTTCAAGGGCAGGGCGGGCGTGGTGGAGGCGGGCATCAAGGGATCGCACCAAATCGTTCGATAAGTTTTCGGCGGAATGAGAGCGCCTTTCGGAATAATCCAAGCGCTCAGGTTGTTTCTCCCGATTTCGAGGCGCATCCCTGAAGCGTCGACCGTGTTCGTGCCCGCGTTGTAGAGCTCAATCCAGTCCGCGAACCTTCCACGCGAATCGGGGATGCCCGATCTATTGAAAGCCATGATTTCATTCACGCCCAATCCTGAGGCGGGTTTGACATGGTTCGCGGCTCCCGGACTTGGAGTCCAAGGAAATGGCACAAGCGACGCGCCGCCGTCCGGGAAGCGGCCGTAGCTGGCGCCTTCGTTTTGCGCCGGATAGTTGGCCTCATCCAAGATCACTCCCGTGGCGTCCAAGAGCGCGAGACGATTGGCCTGGGCGGTGATCTTCATTTGAAGGCCGTGCCGGCCAGCTTGCTCATCGGCATTCAGCCGGAGATAGCCTCTGGGTGGAATAAAACTCAGGTCCGTGACGCGGGCGATGGCCAGCCCGTTTTGGATGAACAAACCGCGCGCCGCCACGGGATGGAGTTGGGAATTGTTGAACAACTCCACCCAATCGGCTCCGCCGGGCGGCGAGTTGGCGAGCCATTCGTTGAGCTGCAATGAAGAGGGCGAAGCGAGGGTTGCCGCCGCGTTGGGAGCGCCTTTGCTGGACGGTTGCGTGAGGGTCCAACTTCCTGAAGCCGCCCGCCCCAGATTGAATGAGCTTGGGGACGATCCATAAATGAGGGCGTCCGCTTGATTTCCTTGTGAGTCAAACAGGAATAACGAGCCTCCCCCCACACTGAGGCTGAGGTTGGAGCTGGATGCCGGCACCACCAGGAACCGATCCGGACCCAGTTTCTGGCCTGCAGGAAAACTAAACTTGCGTGGAAGATTGCCGTCGTCGGTGAGCGACCAGCCTGACAGATCGATCTCGGTTGGGGACATGTTCCGCAATTCAACCCACGGATCCGAGGGATTTGTCGAGAGTTCGTTGAGTTGCACCGTGGCCGCGCTTGGGGCGCGGCTGAAGGCGCCGGGAGTGCCGCCCGCCCGAGGGCTGGCCGACCAGTTTGCCGCGTCGTCCAAGGGAGCCGTTGGATCGATCGGTTCGAGCGATGGGCCGCCGCCGTCCGCCGCTCTCGGCCATCCGTCCTTGTCGCTGAACTCGAACGCGAACAAAGCCGCTCCCGATCGAGAGACCAGAGCCAGACGTTCGCCTGAATTGGACAGTTTGCCATTGAAGTAGCCGACTGGGGAAGTTTCAGAGTAACGCCGCAGGAAGTTGGCGATGTCGGCATTGGAAGCGATGATCCAAAAAGCGTTGCCAGGCATCACGCTTCCTTCCGGGAAGACAAAGTCGACGCCTTCAAACGTGGCGCCCGACAGATCGAAAGGCGTGGGGCTCGAGTTGCGGATCTCCACGAATTCATAGGGATCCCCACCAATCGGATTGTAAAGTAATTCGGTTAATTGGATCGGCCCCTGGGGGCTGCCTACTTGAAATGGAACGGAGATCAATGCGCTCCACGCGCCGTTCGCCAATCCTCGGGCATTGAGAACCAGATCCTGGTTGATGAGGATGGGATTGGCCCCCCGATAAAGAATCGCCGCCGTGTTCACGCGACCGCTAAATGGTTGCCTCGGATCACTGCCATCGAGCGTGTAGTAGATTTGGGCTGGACTGCTTTGAAAACCCGCCTGGAAACCCGTGACGACGCGACCGCCCGGCTCCTTAAGCTTTGGCGCGTTGTCAGAGGCGTAGAGGCCGGCCTCCTTCAAAAAACCGAACATCACCGCGCGCCGATTCGGCACCCAAGTGTCTTCGATGTGTGTCAGGAACTCCGGAATCGAACCTAGCAGCTGGCTCTTGAGTTGGTTGTATTGAGCCAGGATTCTCTCATCCGTGAGCGCGCCAGATTCGAACATGTGCTTTTGCAGGCGATCGGCGAAGAGAAGCCGAAATTCAGGGCTTCGTCTCAGGCCGTTCCAAAGCTTCGATATTTCAGTGGTGACGCCGAGTTCATTCGGGTCCGTAAGAGTGTTGTTCGAAACGCTGCGCGAGTAGATGCCATAACTGAATTCGGCGTCCCAGGCGCTGTAGCGGAACTTCGACCCGGGAGTCCGCTCGCGATAGACCGTCCAGTTGCTGTCGGTCCAGTCCCCCGCATCCCCGTAAATATTCAGGAGCATGTAATCCGCGAAATTCTCCAAATCCAGCAAGGCGCCGACTCGCAGATAATTCGCGGCAACGGCCAGGTCCTCGTTCGCGGCGAAATCCAACAAAGTCTCCCAATCGCTCTGGTCCCCTTCCCGGGATTCGCCATAAGCCACGATGACGTCGAACAAGTTCGTGCTCTTGTGCCAAAGCCGGTAAAAATTGCCGTCTAGGCGCTCGACGGGATTGTAGTACCCCATGTGGCGTCCGTTCAGAAAGAGATGGGCGAAGGTTCCGTGCGACGTCAGGTGGCCCATGTTGAGGAAGAGCCTCCGCGTCAATTCGTCCGTCAGAAACGGGTTTTCGGAATCGAAATGACCAGCCCTCAACACGAGGTTGTCATATCCCGTCACGGATCCTGTGTTGGGGAATAACGCATGATTGAGCTTGGAGGGGCCATAGGTCCCTCGGAAAGACGCGCGAAACGAGAATTTGGTGTCGGGCTTCAACGCGAGCCGGGATCCCTCGCTCGTGTGGGTCCGGATGCCGCACTCGGCTTGAAAGTTGTAAAGCCCGAGAGGTTCGATCCATTCGAAGGAGACGGGTCGCTCCCAGGCGATGCCGGTCTTCGAAGGGTTGTGGTAATCTGCCGCCGCCGTGCTCTCCCAAAAGGTTTCTTCTCCCCGTGGGACAAAACGGCCGCCTTGAATGCTCAGAATGCCGGTGGGGCCTTGAAGGTTGCTGGAGTCCGTCACCAACGAGATGACCGGAAGGGACAGAACTCCGCCGGTTGTCGAATAGAGGTAGCTTTTGGTGCGGGTCTCCGACGGAAGCAGGCCAGTGCGGTAAGCCGCCGCTCGAACCAGCAGATTGGTTCTGACATCGATGGGTCCCGTGTAGAGGACACCCCGGCCCGGGAGCGGGTCGTTTCCGTTCGTTGTGTATAAAATGGAGCAACCCAATGTTGGGCTCGACAAGTGGAGCTCGAAAGGCTCTTTGAACAATCCCCGTTCCTCGCTGAAATGCACGGGTTGGGTCGAGCCTTGGAGGTCGCTGAATCCATTGGCCGCGCCCGGCGTGGGGATGGAGAAATAACGCCATTCCCCGGAGATCACCCGGCCGTAGCTGATTTGATTGCGCTGGCTCTGATAGCCGCCAGTTCCCGAAACCTCCAGGCGAGGCGCGTCCGGGCTGTAGAGACCCAAGTAGCCGGGCCCTCGGGTGAGTCGAAAATTGGTGTGCATCGGCTTTTTGGCATCGCTCGGGCGCCGATCCAGTCCGGACGCGAACACGATCAAATACTCCCCCGGTTCGATCAGGCGGCTTGGGAAAATCCATTTGCCAGGCTCTTTGGAATCATCCGTCAAAGACCAGTTGAGGAGTGAAACCGATGCGGCGCTGGTGTTTCGAATCTCAATCGAATCTTGGAGCAAGCCGTCCTCATCGCGAAGCCCGTTCGTCGAGTAATTCCCAGCAAGGAATTCATTCAGCACAAGCATGGAACGGGACAGAGTTGAGGCCACGTCCACGGTCCATGGAACGCCTTCAAACCGATTCGAAGGATTCGCTATATCAGCGATAGCCTGTGTGGCCGCCCAAGCGAGGGTGGCTTTGCCAGGCGCCGTCGGGGGAAGGGAAAAAAGATATGGCCCAACTCCGATTCCGATGACATTCGTGGCGGCGACGCCATTGACGAGAAGATCCGCACTTTTGACATTCTGAACCGGTTCGTTGAACACGACGGACACCTCGCTCATGCGCGCCACTGCCGTGCCGATGGCCGGATGGAACTGGCTGACCAACGGCGCTTGATTGTCTCTCAGCACATAGGCGAGGGTGTCTTTTCCTGGTTCGGGCGCGAAGACCAAAGGGGGGGAGGCCAGGCTTAAGATCGATGGCGTCGGCGACCACGAAACGACGATCTTTTCGTGGCGAGGCTGCGGAAAGTAAAACCGGTATTTCCTGTCCGACAAGACATCGAGCCCGTCCGGGATGCGTCCGTTGATTCGGATATCCTCGGGGTCGACACCCGTTACGCCTTCGCTGAATTCGAAAGTCAACTCATCGAAAAAGCTCACTTCGCCCGGGACGGGATCGACGGAGACGACACGGATGGGGGCGCTGTTCGCGGCCAAGGAAGTCAGGGACAGGTCGATGAGAAAGTCCGAGCTGGTGAGCGATGCGTTGAAGGCCTGGACGGCCACGACATTGTCGCCTGGCTTCAAAAACGCCGCCGTATCGACCAACAATCGGGAAAGGGCGGAAGTTGGGTCCGGGGAAAAATCGGCGGTGGCGTTGAAAGCGAGCTCGCCGGAACGGACGTTGTAGCGCAGCGCTTCGAAGCCGTTAATCCCAATGCCGTTAAGAAATAGGAAGCGCGGCATGGTGTAAATCGTAAGTAATTAATAATAAACAACTTATGACTTGTACTTTTCGGTACCGCCCTTTACTACGCTTGGGATGTTACCGACATTATGTCCCTCACCCACCGG
>SYMW01000135.1 GCA_005805305.1 Verrucomicrobiales bacterium | reverse complement strand
TGGCCATGTGTATGGGTAGGATACGAAATCAGAAACAAAAGTCAACCAATGAGAAAGTGCTCCACAAACGCGAAAATGCTCAACCCCTTGCAAACATTAGGGAATCAGTCCTTTTCCAGTGGAGGTTGCGGAATCGCTGTGCCCGAAATGGCAGTGCCCGAAATGGCGGACATCATCTGCCGTTCTGTCTACGTTCCGGCTGATTGTGTCATAATGCCCGGTTTAGGTTGGGACGTTGCGGCCGTGAGGAAGTTTGGCGGCGGAGAGCCGAGCCAGCGGGTTGGGCGTCCCGCAGCTCACGCGCTAGAACTCCCAATCGCATGATCGCGGATTCCACAGCGTGGTTCCAGGTGTTTCCCACGTTGATGCGGATGCAGTTCAAAAAGCGCTGGGTGGGTGAGAAAATGGGGCCTGGGGCGATGCTGATCTTGTTGATCAAGGCCTGCCGATAGAGCTCGATGGCGGATAGGCTGCTTGGGAGTTCCACCCATAGGACTTGGCCTCCGCGGGGTCGCGAAACCCGAGTGCCCTCCGGAAACGAATGGGACAAGGCCTCCGTGACCTTGAGCGTTTGAGCCGCGTAGAACCGCCGCACCCGCCGCAGGTGATGGTCGTAACTCGTGTTGGCCAGGTAGTCGGCGATCGCCATCTGGGGCAGGGTGGCCGTGGCGCTGGTGCTGGTGAATTTCAGCAACTGCACGCGATCCACGAACTTTCCGGCAACGGCCCAACCCACTCGAAAGCCCGGCGCGAGTGTTTTAGTGAAGGAATCCACCAACAGAACCATCCCGTGCTTATCGAATGACTTGGCGGCCTTGGGGCGCTGGAGGTCATGGGCCAAGTTCCCGGAGAGATCGTCCTCGATGAGCGGCACATTGTGTTCTGCCAGCAACTCGACGAGCGCCTTCTTCCTGGCGTCCGGCATGCAGCTTCCCAACGGATTGCTGAAATTGAGGGCGAACAAGCAGGCTTTGATGCGGCACCGGCCAAGCCGCGACTTCAATTCGTCCAGACAAACGCCTTCCCTTGGGAATGTTGGGATCTCGCAAGCGCGCATGCCGAGGGCTTCGATGATTTGAAGAAACCCAAAGAAAGTGGGCGATTCGATCGCGATCGTATCCCCGGGTTTGGCGACAGCGCGCAGACAAAGGTTCAGCGCCTCCGTCGCGCCGCAGGTGATGACAATCTCGTCAGGGGAAAGGGCGCAACCCGCCTCTATGGCGCGGCGGGCGATCTGCACGCGCAGGGGTTTATGGCCCGGAGGAGCGTCGTAGCAGTTGGCGAGGTGGGGATTCCGGCGTCCCGCGGCTCCCATCGTGCGGTTCAACTCAAGGGTCGGGAACAGCTCGGGACTTGGAAGCGTGGCGCCGAGGCGGATGAGCGACGGATCCCTGGTGGACTGGATCACCTCCATCACCAGGTCACTCACCCGGACTTTGGTGGCTTTGAGAGCGGGCCGGGACATCTCGGGTTCGGGTGGCTGCACCCACTGTTTGGGGCGGACGTAATAACCGGATTGCGGCCGCGCCTCGATGATGCCTCTCGTTTCCAGGAGACGATAAGCTTGCACGGCCGTGCTGATGCTGACTTGCTGGTGGGTGTGGATTTGTCGCACCGACGGGATCCGCTCCCCCGCTCGCAGGGTTCCATTGTCGATGAGTTGCGTGATGTTCCGCGCCACGCGCTCGTACAGCGTGGAATCCGCTTCTGATGTTTTTTCCTCCTCGGGTATTCTCACAAATTATGTCCTTTCCGGAGGCTTCTGGCGCAGGGGCGGCGCGCGCAGCCATGGCGCCGGCGACTCACGAGTCTCCCAGCGTGGATCCCGAATGGGGGCTCCGCTCTCAGCGAACCAGACCACGCTGTTTGTTCGCATCCCGACACCTTACAACACCGGCTCGGCTCGCATCGTCACACTTCTAAGTAAATAAGGCCAGTACAGTTCTGGGGTTCAATGATCATGTGGTGGAACTGTGCTGGTTTGGTTTTTTTCGAGCTGTCTCTGGTTGGTTGTTTCGACATCCCTAATGTGAATTCATGAAGAGTGCATCAAATGCGGGCAGCGTGGGTCGCGGGGAGATTTCTGGGAGGTCCGCGGACATTTTGACGGTGGTGTTCGGCCGTGTGGGGCGCGCTTCGGGCCGTGCCGAAGCGGAGGCGCCGTCCCACGAACCGGGGCGCAACGGGAGCTTTGGCGACTTGTTCGCCGAGTTGCAGCGGGAGGGGGAAATTTCCTCGCGCTTGGAAGGCTTGGCGTATGGCCTTCTTACCGGGTCGTTGTTCTTGTTGGAGATCATCGGCGTGTTATAGAGTGGGCTGATGCGCTGGGATCGGGGTGAATACTGGCTTACGGACGAGCGGGAGCACATGGATGTGGACGCGGTGTGTTCTCTGCTGGCGGACACTTACTGGGCTGCCAATCGGCCTCGGGCGATGCTGGAGCGGAGTTTTGAGCATTCGCTCTGTTTTGTGATGCGCCGTCGCGACCGGGTCGTGGGATTTGCCCGGGCAGTGACGGATTACGCGACCTTCACCTGGGTTTGCGACGTGGTTGTGGAGGAGCGCGAGAGAGGGAAGGGGCTGGGGAAGTGGATGGTTGAGATTCTAATCCACCACCCGGTGCTTCAAACTAGAAGCCAGTTTCTAGCGACGCGAGATGCCCACGGATTATACGAGCGGCATGGTTTCCAGAAAACGGAATCCATGAAGCGAATGCCGGGCGGCATGCAGGCGTTTTGAGGTTCAACTTTGAACCCAAGAAATGCGGATGCCTTCCTTCACAGGGAGCCGGGAACACGAGCGCGAGGAGCTGGCCGCCGAATCGATTCGTCACGGCACGCTCCGCGGTCGAACTTGGCGGCCGGAAGTGATGGGGAACGCGATTACATTCCTGATTTGGCGAGTTCCGATTCCAGCGCGATTTGGAACTCCTGCAGGTCCGCGGCGGAGGGGCGGTAGCCTGGTTGTTTGGCGGAGAGGCCCAAGCGTCCCAATTGATCGAGGTACCAAGTGGCGGACATGCCATCGCTGAAATTCACGTTACCGCTGACCATGGCTCCAGGGCGCGTGAGGGTGTCGACCGAAAGGCTGACGCCGGTCCTGCCCGGCAGGGGAGGCTGGGGGCTGGGGGCGTTCAAGTTGGCGGGCGGGCGGGCCGTGGGCGTCTGCGCTGGCGCGGTTGCCGCAGCCGGCGCAGGGGCCGTGGCCGGGGCTGGGGCGGGGGCTGGTGGCGGATCCTTTGGCATCACTTGCAATTCGTTGACCAGGAGCCGCAGTTCCATGTAAGTGATGGAGATGCGGAGCTCCGTGTCCATCCTCTTCTGGATGTCGGCGAGTTTCATGCCCTCGTTGATCCATCGTGCGATGGTTTCTTTATGTGCTTGATCCAGATTCATAGCTTTCGGTTCCGTCACCAATGACTTGCAAGTAGTTTGTATCCTCAGCGTTTGATTTGCAACTTTCCATCAATCCGGTCAAAAGATTGAGTCACATGGCCTCGATTTTTTGGAAGGGTGGTGGAGAGATGAGTGGTGGGATGGCCGCGTTCGCTGCAAACCGGGGGGCCGCATGAGTTCCGCAGCCGAATCCTCCCGCTCGGATCTGCTTCAGGTCACGGCGCCCACATCCACCATTCCTCTCACTCCTGAAAAGGCAAGGCTGCATTATTTGGCGAAGGTGCGCCATGACTTGCGCACGCCGGTAAACCATATCATCGGCTACTGCGAGATGCTTCAGGAGGAGGCTGATGATCCGAGTTGGACAAACTATCTCGTGGACTTGGATAAGATCCTGGAGGGCGGCAAGCAATTGCTGGGTTTGGTGGGCTTCTATTTCGATTCGGCGAAAACTAATTTGGAAAAGCTGGACCCCTATCTGGTTCAGCACGAATTGCGCACCCCGCTCAACCACATCATCGGATATTCCGAGTTGCTGCAAGAGCAAGCGACGGAAACGGGCAAGATGACGGTGGCTTCGGATTTGGGGAAGATCCGTTCCGCGGCGCACTTGTTGTTGGATTTGCTGGAGACCCACTTGTTTCGCCCCAAGGTCGCCCTGGAAGCGTGGCAGAACAGCGGGTCGATTTGGCCGATTTTCGAGCAGGCTCTGGAGCCGCTTCCATCATTAATACAAGATGGGGGGGTGATCCTGGTGGTAGATGACCACCCCTTAAATCGGGAGATGTTGGACCGGAGGCTGCGTCGCCAAGGCTTTGTGGTTGTCCAAGCTTCGGGAGGGATGGAGGCTCTCGAACTGGCCCGGAGCGCGCGTCCGGATCTTGTGTTGTTGGACATGGTGATGCCCGGGATGGATGGATTCCAGGTGCTCAAACAAATCAAAGCCGATCGCGCCCTGAGGTCTCTCTCCGTGATCATGCTGTCCGCGTCGGACGAGGCTGCGACGGCGGTGCATTGCATCAAGATGGGTGCCGACGATTTCCTTCCCAAGCCGTGCAACACGACGTTGCTGATGGCTCGGATCGAGTCGGCGCTGGCGAAGCGGCGGCTCCGGGAGTTGAGCAAACCCGAGTCTGGTTTCTATTGCGACAAGGGGACGCTGCAAAGCGACTCGCCGTCTTACGTCGAAAGGCGGTCCGATCGGGAGGTCTTCGATGGCTTGCGGCGGGGTGATTTATGTTACGTTCTCACCTCCCGCCAAATGGGAAAATCTTCGTTGATGGTTCGCACTTCCGGCAAGCTGCGGGAATGCGGCGCCAGCGTGGTCCTGCTCGACCTGACGGCGCTGGGGTTCAACGTCACGCTGGAACAATGGTACGATGGGATGCTCACTCGTGTTGGCCGCCAACTCCAACTTGAGGACGAGCTGGAAGACCACTGGATGAAGCGTGGCAGATTGAGTCCGGTGCAGCGCTTCTTTTCGGCGCTCCGGGAAGTGGCTCTCGGAAGGCACAATCGCCAACTGGTGGTGTTTGTGGACGAACTCGACATCGTGCGCAGCCTCCCATTCTCGACCGACGAGTTTTTCGCCGCCATTCGCGAGTGTTACAATCGTCGCGCAGAGGACTCCGAATTCAAGCGGCTCGCGTTTTGCCTGCTTGGCGTGGCGACACCTGCCGATCTTGTGCGGGACGCGCACGCGACGCCTTTTAACATTGGAACACGCATCGAGCTGGCCGACTTTGCGAGGGAGGAAGCCACGCCTTTGGAAGATGGATTGGGTCGCGACAAAGCCACCTCCAGAAAACTGCTTGATCGAGTGTTCCATTGGACCGGCGGGCATCCCTATTTGACTCAGCGATTCTGCAGGGCGATCGAGCAGGATAAGAGCTTTTCTCTATGGAGTGACATTGATGCCTTGGCCGAGCGGCTGTTCTTATCGGCCAAGGCCCGCGAGGAGGACGACAACCTCGTGTTTGTGAGGAGATGGATGACGGCCAACGAGGAGTTCAAGCCAAGGCTTCTGAAATTGTATGACCAGGCCTTGCGAGGTCCCCGCATATTGACTGACGATGCTCCCGCGGCGGTTCTGAACGTTCTCAGGCTTTCCGGGATTGTCCGGTTTAGCGAGTCCGCGATCGAGGTTCGAAATCGCATTTACGCCCAAGTGTTCGATGCCGAGTGGGTCGCGGCCAACCGGTGAGGCGCCTCGAAGTTCAGCCCTCAGTAATTTTGAGGCCTGAAGTTCTCCGGTGTGAGCCCAGGTGGACTTCCGGTCTTGCGGGGAATGAAGGCCTCAGCGTTGTGATTTGACGAGGCTCCTTACCGGGGAATCCCCCAGCAGAAGGGATCCTCCTCGTTCAGCAACAGGACGGATTCGGCGTTGACATGGGCCGAACCTGTCAGGATAGGAACGATGCGGCCGTCTTGAGCGCGGTAACGGGCGGTGAATGTGGAGCCAATGATGCTCTCCTGCACCCAGGGCTCGTTTTCGAGCAGCTTTCCATCCGCTGCCAGGCACGCCATTTTAGCGCTCGTTCCAGTGCCGCATGGAGAGCGGTCGAAGGCTTTTCCAGGGCAAAGGACGAAGTTTTTGGAGCAGGCGCCGGGTTGGGTGGGTGGGCCGAACAGTTCCACGTGATCGATGTCACCGTTGTGCGACCCTCGGATTCCTTGGGCGTTGAGAGCGACCCGAACCCGCCAGGCAAAGTCCGTGAGCTCTTCCACGTTGGAAGCCTTCAATTCAAGGCCGTGGTTCTCGACGAGGAAGAACCAGTTTCCACCCCAAGCCACGTCGCCTGGGACGACGCCAAAGCCCGGGACGTCGACGAGAACTCCCTTCGCATGCCGGTAGCTGGGCACATTGGCCACGGAGATCTGGCCTCCCTGGTGGAGCGTGGCGCCGATGACACCGACCGGGGTTTCGATTCGATGGTCCCCAGGAGTGATCCGCCCGAGATGGGCGAGGGTGGCGATCACTCCCATCGCTCCGTGGCCGCACATCCAGAGAAACCCCACATTGTTGAAAAAAATGACTCCTGTAACGCATGATTTATCGGCGGGCTCGACGAGCAGGGCGCCGACGAGCACCTCCGAGCCGCGTGGTTCGTTCACTGTGGCCGATCGAAAGCGATCGTAATCCCGGCGAAAGATCTCAAGCTTGTGCGAGGAGTCGCCGCTTCCCAGATCCGGGCCGCCCGACACGATGACCCGTGTCGGTTCTCCGGCTGTATGGGAGTCGATGACTTGGATTCGTGAACGCATAATGCTGTGTGGCTGATGGATTCGCCGCGGCCCTAACCGCGGGCGGACTCGGTCACCAAGGCTGTGGCTTCAGATAATGATCTCCACCCTCCAAGTGGCGGACGATCATATCGACCGTCCGCTCGATGCCCCCCAGATTCTCCCGCACGACTTTAACGGCCTGGCGGCCCAAGGCTTCGCGTTTTGCCGGGTTGTCCAATAGATCCGAGAAAACTGCCAGCAGTTGATCGGCGTTCTGAACTTGGACGGCGCCGCCTTCTTTCACAAAAGCAGCGGTGATAGCGGCGAAGTTTTGCATGTGCGGCCCCATCACCATCGCTTTGCCGAGCGCGGCTGGTTCGATCGGGCTTTGGCCTCCCTTTGCGGCGAGGCTTTTGCCTATGAACACGACGGTCGCCCGTTCGTAGAAGAATTTGAGTTCGCCGGTCGTGTTGACGAGGAGACACTGCTTTTGCCAGGGTTGAAACTGGGTGCGGGTGCTTATTTCGCTGCGGTAGATATAATCGATGCCTGCCGCGGCCAGTTGGCGGCCCACCTCTTTGCCGCGCTCGAAGTGCCGGGGGACGATGATGAGGAACAAGTTCTTGAACCGAGGCTGGAGACGTTGAAAAAGCTCTGCGAGAATGGTTTCCTCCCCGTCGTGAGTGCTCCCGGCAACGATGAGTTGGGCGTCGGGAGGCACGCCTATTTGGGAGAGCAAGCCTGGCACGTCGAGCACTCGTCGGTCGTCCAGTTTGGCCGCGTCGAATTTGAGGCTGCCGATGACTTGAACCGCTTCCGGCTTGCAACCGATATCGATCAACCGCTGGGCATCCTCCGCGGATTGGGCGCCCACGCCCGTGAACGCAGCGAATAAAGGCCGGAAGAGAAAACCAAACCGTTTGTAGCCCCGGTAGGAGCGCTCGGAAAGCCTCGCGTTGACCAGGAATAGCGGGATGCGCTTTTCCTCGAGCCGCCAGATGAAGTTAGGCCAGATCTCCGCCTCCACGAGCACGACTGCCTCGGGGTGAATGGCCGCCATGGCCCGGTAGACGAAGCGTTTGCGATCGATTGGATAATAAATCTTCTCGATATGGCCTGGCAGCTTCTTTCTGAGCTCCTGCATGCCGGTTGATGTGGTGGTAGACACCACGATCTTCAAGTTCGGCACTCGAGGTTCGAGTGACTTGATGAGCTGAGTGCAAAGATTCACCTCTCCGACGCTGACGGCGTGGAACCAGATCGCGTGCCGGTTGGTGAGAGCGTGCTTGGTGCGGGTGGCGTACTTGCCAAATCTTTCTCCAAATCCCTCGCGCCAATTCCCCCGGCGCCACATCTTCAAAAAGTAATAGGGGGACGCCAGCCAGAAGCAAATCGTGAACAGAAAGTTGTAGAGATTCCTCATGCCGGGCTCGCACCCTGCAAAAGCATTCAATAGCATGACCGGTGAAGGCAACAAGGAAATCTTGCTGCGGATTCCCTGGCGTGCACCCCGAGGGTGCTGGAGGTGTTTGCCTCGTCAACTTCCGTGGGGCGGAGATCAGGTCTGCCGGTTGACGCCTGCTTCGAAGGCGCCGATGCACGGTGCCAGAAGCCTGCCCCACGACGGTCACCAATAATTGGCTATGCACCGGATTCCCGCTTAACGATACGGAGAGGTGATGGCTCAAGTCCGAGTTCCGTCTCGGCTCCGCCGGACGCGCGCTAGTTTTTTTCTGGAAGATTGGGCCTTGGATTTGTGTCGCGGATGCGCCTGTTTTGCCGTTGAATCCGAGCGGCTCATGGCATGACACTTTCGATCAACATACGTCCATTTCGTTCCGGGGATGTGGAACCGATCAAGGAATTGACCGCTCAAACCTTCGCCGGCGTCTCGCTTGAGCAAAATGTTGAAAACTTGCTCGGTCTGTTGGAAGGCCATGACTGGAGATGGCGCAAAGCGCGTCATATTGATGATGATGTCGCGCGCAACCCGGGAGGCATCTTCGTCGCCGAAACCGAGGGGCGGATCGTGGGCTACATCACCACTCTCGTCGACAAGGATGCGGGCAGAGGCCGGATTCCAAATCTCGCGGTCGATCCCAATTTTAGGGGGAACGGGCTCGGACGGCGGCTGATCGAGCGGGCTCTGGACTATTTTCGAAGTGTTGGTTTGTGTTACGCCATGATCGAGACCATGGAACAGAACGAGATCGGGCGACACCTCTATCCCTCGTGCGGTTTTGAGGAAGTGGCGCGCCAAGTGCACTATGCGAGAAAGCTTTAGCGGACGTGTCTGTCCCCTGGCGGCAATGCTCAACCGCCGTTTTAAGGATCATTGGATCCACCATCGGGTGTTGGCAAACCTCTCTGTCGCGGAACGCCTTTCATCACACAAACTCACCGGGGTGGAAGGTCGTAATGCGTCACCCAGCTTACCAATAGCCATAGGCCCCGGATTCTTCCCACATTTGGGAAGCGCGGTAGACGCGCATGGCCCTGATGTCCTTCCACCCGGCGGCGCCGTCCGCCGTGCCCACGTTCCCACCGCGTCCGCCGATATCCGCCGGTTTTAGATCATAGGCGCCTGAGTTTTCCTCGAAGGCCCGGTCGTCGAGAATCGCGGATCCCCGGGCGGTATGAGGCGCCAGGACGCGTTGATAACTATAGGCGTAAACATTCAGGTCTGCCACCAGCGGGGCGGTGGCGTCTTGGGAAGTGGTCTTGGGCGAAATCCAAGTATTGGTCCCGACGCCGACCGGGCTCCAGGGAGTATTCTCGTGGCCTCCCAGGTAATGATAGCCGATCGCGATTCCGTAATCCGGATGGACGCGCCAACCGTCGTTTTTTTCGAAAGATCGAGCCAGGTTCGGACAGTCGAGGACTTTGACTGGGCTGGCGTATCGAAGGAGGTTGGTTGCCGTTTCGCTGGAGAGGATGGGAGTGTGCGTGTCTTCCTTATTTCGGGCGTCGGTTCCGGCGGCCGGCAATTTGTCTTCATTGTCGCCGGCGTAGAGATGCGAGACGAGGATGAATTGGTGGACATTGTTGAGGCACGCGGCCCGCCTTGAACGCTCCTTGGCGCTGCTCAGTGCCGGAAGCAGCAGGGAGGCTAGAATCGCGATGATGGCCACGACGACCAGAAGTTCGATTAATGTGAACCCGTGAACGGCATTTCCGCACCGCGGGGAGCCAATTCGGGCGGCGGTTCTGGACTCTTCGCCTGGGGGCATGGACGAATCGAGGGCCGTGTTCATTGGGGGATTTGTTCAGCTTTGAAGAACCGCTTCGTTTCCCCCGCGGGGAACGGCTTTTGAACTTTGAGCACGCCGTTGGCCAACGCCGGATCAGTGAGGAGTTTCGTCCAGGGCCCCGCGAGGTCGAGGGACTCAAGAATGCGGATGCGAGAGGCCGTGGCGGCATCTAGAGCCGAGTCATCCGATCTGGACACCCGGACTTCCACCGTGTCACCTGATTTCGCAATGCTGGTTTTAAGGGGCGCGAGCACGGGGGGCGCCGGGGGCGCCAGGTCCACACAGACAGCCTCCGTGGTGCTCCGCGCGTAGACACGGCCGCCACTCACGGCGGGCACGTTCCAACACTTGCCCTGCAACGCTGAAAATCGGGCCACTTGAGAGAAGGAGGCGGGGTTGGGCTTGAACAACACGAGGTCGCCGGTTTCGGTCAGCAGGAGGAGCTTGTCGGCCACCTTGACGATTCCCCCGGAACGGGAGCCTTCTCCTGACAAACTCCGGGTCCATTTTTCTTCTCCATTGGACAGATCCACGCATTTGAGGTCCACGGAACTGCCCCCCGAGTTGTATTGGCCATAAATCCCGTAGACAAACCCTCCGTGATGGACGGGCGTGGCCCAGTGATTCATGAGCTGATTCACTTTTCTCCATTTCATCGCGGTTGAGAACCTCCCGTTGTCGTAATTGAGTTGCACCACGATGGCGCCGGCCCTTGCTGAGGTGGTGGAGCCTGGGTAGGCGCGTGAGCAGTATATGAGATTATCGGCGAGGACAGGGGAGGCGCCGGCGGAAGTCCCGTTATAATTGAAAGCGTGCCTCCAGAGGACGTCTCCTGTTGTGGGCGCCAGGGAGACTAGCCCGCTTTGCGCATAGAACAGAACCTGTCTGACGCCGTTCAGGGTGGTGACGGTGGGTGTGGCATGGGTCATTCCATCGTTGTGACGGGACCACGCCAACGCTCCGTCACCCTTCCGGAAGGCCATTATATTTTGGCCCGGCACCCGGCCCATGATCAAAACGAGGTCGCCTTCGACGACGGGCGCGGCGGCGCTTTGCCAGGGAATGGGTTGGGCGCTTCCATATTCCGAGATCAGATCATGGCTCCAAACCCTATTCCCGGTCGCCGCATCGAAACAGACGAGGTTGAGATAGGCCGAAAGGACGTAGACGCGGCCGCCGTCCACGACCGGAGTGGATCGCGGACCAGTGGCGCCAGAGATGCCAGTGCCATCATATTGATCGGCGGTGTCGACGGACGCCGCCCAAAGTTCCTGGCCAGTGGCGGCGTTCAAGGCCACGCACATCTCCGAGTCGTTGCTGCCCACGCGTCGTTCCACCAGGGTGAAGGCGCGATCCTCGCTGACCGAGAACGAGCTGAATCCGTTGCGCATGGACACACGCCACAGCACCCGAGGGGGCTCCTCGCTCCAGTTCGAGCGCACTGTTTCCGGCGTGGATCCATCGTGCGACGGCCCCCTGAATGCTCCCCATTCCGCGGCGCTCGTCTCGCAGTTCCCTGCCACCGCGAGAATCCCGGCAAAGAGCCAAGCAGGGGCGCGTTGTTGGATGAGAAAACCGCGAATGGAGGGACAGGTCTTGTTCATGGGTTTCGGATCGGAATTCAAGTTCCGATGGGTTGGCTGGGCAGGGATCAGATTTCGTGCTTCGCGCTTCCTTCGCGACGGATCTACCGAGTCCAAGGGTAGGGCACTCTAGGGGAGGACAGAATGGGCTTTTGCGCGCACACCTTCGTTTCGGCGATTGGGCGTTGTCAATGCTCCTTTCCGGGTCATCTGGCTCATGCTTATGTCCATTCCCGCCTGGGTAACGACCACTTTCGGCGCAACGAATCATTTTTCTTTCTTCCCAGTTCCTCGCTGCCAACGAGACTTGAGGCGCAATCCGGCTCTGGGCTCTGGCGGTGCATCCACGCGGTGTCGGTGGAGCGCGACGGTG
>SYMW01000134.1 GCA_005805305.1 Verrucomicrobiales bacterium | reverse complement strand
CGCCGCCTTGGCTTCGGGGCATGCGGTGCTTTACAAGCGGGATTCGCGGGCTGCCGTTCTTTGGGTTGGCTTTATCTGGCTGGTTCCCCTGTTGGGTCCGGTTCTCTATCTGCTGCTCGGCATCAATCGCATCCGGCGGCGCGCGCACACCTTGCGTGGTAGTTCTCTTGAACCGGTTGGGATGGCCGCGGCTCCGCCCTCGCCGAGCCTGCCCTATGAAGAGCTGGTTCCTGAGGCAAGTCATCTTCGACCGTTGACCCAGCTTGTGGGACGATTGGTCAACCGGTCCTTGATTGGCGGCAACTCTGTCGAGCCTCTGGTGCAAGGCGACGCGGCCTACCCGGCCATGTTGGCGGCTATCGAGGGAGCGACGGAGACCATTTCCCTAGCCACCTACATTTTCGATGACGACCCTAGCGGCCGCCTGTTCGCTGCGAGTCTTGGGCATGCCGTGAGCCGCGGAGTGAGCGTGCGCGTGCTCATCGATGACGCGGGAGCGCGTTATTCATGGCCGCCGATCGTGAAGGCGTTGCGTCGCGCCCGCGTGCCCACGGCTCGTTTCCTGCCAACGTTCGCCCCTTGGCGGCTCATGACAATGAACCTCAGGAATCATCGAAAAATCATGGTCGTCGACGGACGCGTCGGTTTCACGGGGGGAATGAACATCCGGCAAGGGAATCGAGTGGCTGAACGTCCGCGCCGCCCAGTTCAAGACTTGCATTTCCGATTGGAGGGTCCTGTCGTGGCACAATTGCAGGAGACATTCGCAGCGGATTGGGCGTTCGTGACCAAGGAGGTATTGGCCGGTGAAACTTGGTTTCCAGTCCTGGAAGGAAAGGGGAGTCTACTGGCGAGGGCTATTCCGGACGGGCCTGACGAAGACTTCGAGAAGCTGCGGCTAACAATCCTGGGAGCACTGGCGTGCGCGCATCATTCCGTGCGAATTTTAACCCCATACTTTTTGCCGGACCCGGCTATCGTCGCCGCTTTGAATGTGGCGGCGCTCCGGGGCGTGAGCGTGGACATCATCCTTCCGAGCAAGAACAACCTTCCGTTTGTGCATTGGGCCTCTCAGGCCATGTGGTGGCAGGTGCTCCAGCGTGGCTGTCGAGTATGGCTCACGCCTCCGCTGTTTGATCATTCCAAACTGATGCTCGTGGATGGCTGCTGGGCGCTTGTTGGCTCGGGGAACTGGGATCCGCGCAGTTTTCGTCTGAATTTTGAATTCAACCTGGAATGTTACGGACCAGAGTTGGCGTCCCAACTCAACGCGCTTGTTGATTCAAAACTGGTCTCGGCCCGGCAGGTGACGTTGGAGGAAACCGACGGCCGGGGTTTACCCTTGAGACTTCGCGACGGGGCCGCTCGCCTCCTGACTCCTTATTTATGAAGCGTGGCAAACAAATCGCGCCAGCGGCTTGGGAAAGGGTACCAAAGCACCGTCTTCAGCAGGATCGATCGAACATCGGCTTTGCTGGCTTTAGGCCTCCTTGCAGCGTCGAGGTTTGGGGGACCGGCCAGAAGGTTCAGGGTTCTTAGGCCGATGAGCACGGGCCAGGAGCACGCCAACCGGACTCGCACCCAGGAGCGGGGGAGTGCCATTGTGTAGTTCCAACCCGCCTCCAGGTGGTCCATCGCGCATTGACGCCAAGTTCCGAACACTGGACTCAGTTTTCGGGCATTCGCCAGGTTCAGCAGATCCGATGGGATGAGCCCTGCCGACTTGAGATCTTCAGCAGGCAGATAGCATCTCCCCGCCGCGAGATCTCGCGGCAAGTCCCGCAACACATTGACCAATTGCAGTCCTTTTCCAAATCGCACCCCGTTTTCGAGCAAGCCTTCGCGATCTCCCAAGTAGGGCGGGCTCAGGTGGCTCAGGCACATCTTGGTCCAGAAATCTCCCACGCATCCAGCGACCCGATAGGTGTAGTCGTCAAGCTCCGTTCCCTCCCTCAGAGCCAGAACCTGCCCTTCCGAGGCGGTTCCAAATCGGAGCAGGTCCAATACTTGTCCGCTCGTGATGGTTGAAAGCACTTCCTTGACCAACGCCTGGTCGTTGACCTCCAGCGAGCTCAGCAACTCAAGCCCCTCGGAGGCGCGCAGCAGCAGGATGCGCTCAGCTTCATCGGTCTGCCTCGCTGCGAGAGCCTCGAACCTCAAAGGATTCGATCTGGAGGAGGCGATGGCATCACGATAGAGGCGCAGCGAATCGAGCCTGGACTCGACAGGAATTCGTGCAGAATCCGCGATCGTGTCGGCGGTTCGAGCGAGTAAATAGGCGAGGCCGATTTGAGGACGGATCTGGCCTGGGAGAGCCCGCAGCGTGAGGTAAAAAGAGCGGGAGACCCGCTTCAAGACATCGTGGAGGAGATCTGGCTCAGGGCGCTCAGGCATGGAGTGAAATCGTCGTCGGGCTGCGGAGGCGGGTCATCAGGGCGCACTCTTTCCCAAAGCACGCTTCCATCGGGCGAGCTGTTTTCTGACTTGTTTGACTCCGGGCGAACCCGTGACCACTCGGCGGCTCATGGCGCCGTTTAGGTCGAAAATCTGGAGCGCCTCGCGCTGGAAATGGGGATCGAACTTCAAGAATTCGTCCAGCGTGAGCTGGGCGAGCGATTTTCGGGAGGCCTCGGCGTGCGCCACTAGCCCGCCAATGGCGTGATGGGCTTGCCGAAAGGGAACCCCTTGGCGTACTAGGTAATCGGCGAGATCCGTCGCGAGCAGGGAGGGGTCCGACGAAGCATCCGCGCAAGCTTTCTCGTTGACGGTGATCTGGCCCAGCATTCCCGTGGTCAGCCGGACGCAACGACGAACGGTGTCCGATGTGTCGAAGAGCCTTTCCTTGTCCTCTTGAAGGTCGCGGTTGTAAGTCATGGGCAAGCCCTTCAACAGGGTCAGCACCGAGGTCAGATTGCCGATGACGCGCGCGGACTTCCCACGCGTCAGCTCGGCCACGTCAGGGTTCTTTTTTTGAGGCATGAGCGAAGAGCCCGTGGTGAATGAATCCGCGATTCGAATAAAGTCGAATTCTGTGGTCGCCCAGAGAACGATGTCTTCGGACAAGCGGGAAAGATGGACGGCGAGCAGGGCGGCGTGGGCGCAAAACTCAACGATGAAGTCCCTGTCCGAAACCGCGTCCATGGAGTTTTGGGTGATGCGGGGCTTTCCATCAACATCGGTGAAATGCAGGAACCTCGCGACAAATTCACGATCGAGGGGGAGGGTCGATCCCGCGAGTGCGCCGCTGCCCAGAGGGCAGACGTTCACTCTTTCGAAGCAGTCACGGAACCGTGCCAAATCACGTTCGACCATTTCCACATAGGCGAGCAGATGATGCGCGAAGAAGACGGGCTGAGCCCGCTGCAAATGAGTGTAGCCTGGGATGACCACGAGGGCATAGCGATCCCCCAAGGCGACCAAGGCGCGCTGGAGTTGCGTCAGCTCGCCGGTCAACTCCACGATTTCATCGCGGAGCCACAGCCGGATATCGAGGGCCACTTGATCATTTCGCGAGCGAGCCGTGTGCAGTTTCGCCCCGGCCGGAACCCGTGCGGTCAACTCCGCCTCGATGTTCATGTGCACATCCTCGAGTTCCGGTTTCCAGTGGAAACAGCCAGACTCGATTTCGGACCCTATATCCTCCAGGCCTTTGAGGATGTCCCGGGCCTCGTCTGGAGTGAGTATCCCAATTTTTCGGAGCATCGCCGCGTGGGCCATGGAACCCATGATATCGTGCTCCCAGAGTCGCCAATCGAACGAAATGGATTCCGTGAAGGCAGCCACCTCGTCGGCCGGGCCGCTGGTGAACCGTCCGCTTCGAGACACTGCCGCGCGAGGTTTTGATTTCATGCAATTAGATTAGATAAGACGATGCCGGCATTGGCCGGTCATGGCCATCACCAAGGCAGCGAAAACGTCTTCACGGTGGTGAAGCATTTGATGGCTTCCACGACCCCTTCCTTGATTCCCAGACCACTGTCTTTAATGCCTCCAAAGGGGCTTGATTCGATCCTGAATCCAGGGACTTCATTCACATTGACCGAGCCGCAACGAAGCTGTTTGACCGCTCGCAATGCGTTGTCCAAGCTGCGGGTGACAATTCCCGAGCTCAGCCCGTAGGCGGTCGAATTGGCGAGAGCGATCGCGTCGTCGAAGTCACGCACGGTGATCACGGGAGCGAGCGGGCCGAAACTTTCAGACACTACCATGCGGCAATCGCGGGGCACATTCGACAGCACCGTTGGCTCGAGTTGAGCGCCACGGCGCCTGCCGCCAATGAGGATTCGAGCGCCTGCGGCCACGGCCTCATTGATCACGGATTCGAGGCAGATCGCGGCGGCTTCGTCGATCACGGTGCCGACGATCGTTTCAGGATCTGCGGGGTCGCCGCACCGGTACTGCCGTGTTTTTTCCACCAAGTCGCGAGTGAATTCCTCCGCGATTTTTTCATGGACGAGAATGCGTTTGATCGCCGTGCAGCGCTGGCCCGAGTTGCGAAAGCTCCCTTCGGCGGCCAAGTGGACGGCGAGTTCCCTGTCGGCGTCATCCAGGACGATCAACGGATCGTTGCCGCCGAGTTCGAGGACCACTTTTTTGTAACCCGCCGCGGAGGCGATGCGTTTGCCCACGGCCACGCTGCCTGTGAACGAGACGAGATCCACCCGTGGGTCTTGGACGAGTTTCTCCGCGACCTCCGCCATGGGCCCAAGCAGCACGCTGAGCATCGGACCCGGCAAACCCGCTTCTAACAAAATGCCGGCGAACGTGAGAGCCGTGAGGG
>SYMW01000133.1 GCA_005805305.1 Verrucomicrobiales bacterium | reverse complement strand
CGGCGCACGCCGTGCCACCCACCTACGCAACGCTCTACAACGGCGAGTGGGTCCACCCGGCGTGATGATGTCTTTGCAGCCCGCGCAGTAAAGCTGATGTCAGCTTCAGTTGTTTGGCAATGAACCGGATAGGCATGAAACAAAGAGGGCTGAAGGCGGAGATGCATTCTTCCCATTGAGCCACATAATGGGCGATGCCAGGCAAGTCTTTAATGCTCGTTTTAGAGTTGCTCTTTGTGGGTTTGTGGTTTCCCTTCCCAGACGATGCAACACGCGGAAATGGCTCATCCACCACGGCGGCCGCGCCTTCCTGAATGGCTCCGGCTTCCCTTGCCGGCATCCGATTCCTTTACCAAGACGCGGGTTTTGCTGACCGATCTACGGCTGCACACGGTGTGCGAGAGCGCGAAATGTCCGAACCATTGGGAATGTTGGAGTCGAGGGACGGCGACTTTTATGATCGCGGGAGACCGATGCACCAGGGCGTGCGGGTTTTGCGCTGTCAGCACGGCGAAGCCTTTTCCACTGGATGCCGAGGAGCCGTCGAGGGTGGCCGAGGCCACGCGCCGGATGGGTCTCAAGCATGTCGTGATCACGGCTGTTGCCCGTGACGATCTTCACGATGGAGGAGCCGGCCATTTTCGCCAAACCATCGAGGCCGTCCGGGCCGTCCGTCCCGACGTGATTATTGAAGTATTGACGCCGGATTTTTTGGAGCGCGACTCGGCCATTGAAAGCGTGATCGCAGCCCGCCCGAACATCTTCAACCACAACTTGGAAACTGTGAGGCGGTTGACCCCTGCCGTCAGGTCCCGGGCGACCTATGATAGATCTTTAAGCGTTCTCAAAAAGGTGAAGGACCGCTGCGGGGACACCCTGCACACAAAATCCGGGCTGATGTTAGGTTTGGGTGAAACCGAAGCCGAGTTGTTCGAAGCGCTGGGTGATCTTCGCTCCGTGGGATGTGATATTTTGACTTTGGGCCAGTATTTGCAGCCGACCTTGAATCATTTGCCGGTCCGCGAGTTTGTGACTCCCGAAAAGTTCACGGAGTATGGACTGGTGGGCGAGCGCCTTGGGTTTTTGCACGTGGCGAGTGGACCGTTGGTCAGGAGTTCCTATCACGCCGACGAATTCGTTCCGGCTGGGTGAGGCTGCCATGGAGCCTCCGGAGCCGATGGCTGTCGTGGGGAGCAGAGATCGCCTGGGCCTGATTTTGTGGAGGGGATAGGCGGAGCCGAAGGATCCATGGAGACCATGGTATGACCCACTAACCTGAATGCCTTGAGCACTGAAGATCGGATCGTGGCCGTTGCGAAAGAGACAGGGCAGCCTGGGGCTGGAAGATCGATGGATTGGTCGCGTTCGAGGCAGCCGCGATGGTGGGCTGTTTAAAAAAACTTGTTGTCAAGGGAACCCCTTTTACCTAAATTGCGCCTCAAATGCACCGTTTGGTGCGTGGGCAAACCGTTTTTTTGCCCTAAAAAAAACGCATCGAAAACGAGTAACAATAGCACGCGAAAATAAAAATCGCTGGAGGAATAAAATGAAGTTGAATCAATGGACGGTCGGCCTGGCTGCCGCGGGTGTGGTGAGCTTGGGTTCGGTCATGCAAGCGGAAGAGGCTTCTCATCAAGTTCTCACCGCCCTCTCTTCGACAACCCTAAGCGGTTACGTCGATACGTCTGCCATTTGGAAGTTCGGTTCTGGCAACGCCCCGTTGCCTGGTCGCTCTTTCGACGGCCCGGGCAAACAGGATGGTTTCAACCTGAACGTGGTGAAACTCTCCGTTTCGAAGGATCTCGACGAAGGCGAATGGTCCGCCGGATACAAAGTGGATCTCTTGTTCGGCCCCGACGCCACCGGCTACAACGCTTCCGCCGGCAGCGCGGGCACGAGCGATTTTGGTGTCAAGCAAGCTTATGTTGCTGTCCGAGCCCCCGTGGGTAATGGCATCGACTTCAAGATGGGCACTTTTGACAGCATCATCGGTTACGAAGTCTTCGAATCGGGCAGCAATCCGAACTACAGCCGTTCTTACGCCTGGGGTATCGAGCCCACGCAGCACACCGGTTTGCTGGCGAGTTATCGGTTGAGCGACTCGATCAGCATGAATGCTGGCGTCGCCAACACGGTCAACCCCGGGATCAACGCCCGCGCGGTGGATGGACAAGGCAGGGGCGCCTCTGAGAGCGAGAAGACCTACATGGCCTCGTTGGTCCTCACGGCTCCTGAGAGCCTTGGTTTCCTCCATGGCGCCACGCTGTATGCGGGTGTCGTTGATGGTTTCAATAGCTCCGTCAATCCTGGTGTCACGGCCAGGGACACGACGAGCCTCTATGTGGGCAGCACGATCCCGACGCCTCTAGAAGGGCTGACCCTGGGATTGGCTTACGACTACATTGGCTACAGCGCTCAAAAGGCGTTGACGTCATCGGCGTACGCCAACGCCGCTTCAGTCTATCTCTCCTATCAAGTGACGGAGAACCTGAAGTGGAACAACCGCGTGGAGTATGCCTGGGCGACGGACGGCCTCTGGTATGTTCGCGGTGAAGGGGCTGATAGCGACGCCCGAAACGAGCTCCTCGGCGTGACGAGCACGTTTGATTATTCCCTGTGGGCGAACGTCATCAGCCGGCTCGAGTTCCGGTGGGATTCCGCGATGACCGGCGGCATGGATCCTTCCAGCAAGCCATTTGGCACCATGGATAAGAACGCCATTTCGCTCGCGCTGAACCTGATCTACAAGTTCTAATAGAAGGCCAAGCCTTTCTATTCGAGCCTCTCCTGGTTTACCGGGAGAGGCTTTTTGTTTTATACCGCAAAAACCCACTCCAGCGCATCGGGAAAAATCTATGATGTCGTGTTTAGCTCCAAGGCTTCGGGTGGAGCGGCTTCGATTCGGCTCGCGATGGCGTCGGGTATCGTGACCGCTTTCATTGTTCCATCTTTCTGCCGCTGGACGCACACGACCGTGACCTCTCCGACGGCGACCTCTCCTCCGTGGGCATCGCCGATTTTGCGGAAGCGAAATTGATACGTCAGGGCTTTGCGTTTTTTTTCCTTCACGAGCAAGCGCACCTCCACCTGGTCTTCAAAACGCAGGGGACGGCGAAAATCGCAAGAAGCGTGTACTCGCGGCCATCCCACGGGAGGATCTGTCATGTCGGTCACGATCGAGAAGCCGAGGGATCTGAAGAAGGCGTGCTCCGCCGTTTCCATGAAGCGGAAATAATTCGAATAGTGCATGATGCCTGCCATGTCCGTTTCGGAAAACTCAACCCGGCGGGTGATGCTGAATTGGTGAAGCATAAGGGATTCAGGGACGTCCTGCCGATCGGCGATGCTCGAGCACACGGCTCAAAACATGCACCGTTTCGCGAGCCATTCTTTCGATCGAAAAACGTTCCAGCACGTTCCGATGTCCCGCGAGACCGATCGCGCGGGCGCGCTGGGGATCCAGCAAAAGTTCACCGATGCCCTGCGCCAGTTCCTGGGGAGAAGAGCCGGTCAGGAGGCCTCCTCCACTCATGGAGATGAGATCCGGAAAGGCGGCCACGTTGGGAACCACGACCGGAACACCGCAGGCCATCGCCTCGATCACGTAGAGCCCGAAAGCTTCGCCGTAGAGAGCGGGAGTGCAGAACACGGTCAGGGATCGCAAGAATTCGATCTTGCCTGCGCGATCCACGTTGGGGTGGAATTCGACGTGTGAAAGCGCTGAGGCTTGTTCGAGCCGGGCTTTTATTTGCTTCACGAAAGCAACGTCGCCTCCCGTGCAACTTCCTCCCAACTTAAGACGCAACTGGGAAAACCGCGGATCCCGGCGCATCGTCAAAAAGACATCCACGACCAACCCCAGGCCTTTCTCCGGGGTCATTCTCGCGAAATAGCCAAGGATGGGAGCGGGGGACGCCTGTTCGGCCGGATGGAAATCGTCCATTCGAATTCCATTGAGCACGACATGGGGTCCAGGCTGAGGGAGGCCGAGGCGTCGAGCCATGGTGTCCGCGAAAAAGCGGCTAGGGGCGATTAACGCGTCGAGTTCGCGAGCTCGCTGAGAAGCCAGGCGCCAGGCTTCCTGCCGATGCTGCTCTGGCAGGCCATCGAGAAAGAAATCCTCCCCTTGGAGGTAGGAGACAACCGGCACGCCAAGCACCGACCGAAGCCCGTTGGTGAGGCCGCTGAGAAGGATGTTGGACAGGCAGATCACATCCGGCTTTTCGCTCTGTTTCAGCCAGTGGGCGAGAGTCTCCAATTCGGCGGCTTGATAACCGTGCTCACCCTGGAGCATGGAAATGGTCAGATCGCCTAAGTCCGAAGGGCTGGTTTTTGCGGCGAAAGAGGAGACAAAGCGCAACAAGCCTGGAGAACTGAGCAGTTTCCGGATCGAATCGGGCATCCGGCGGAGGAAGGAGAATTTTTGCTCCAAGTAGACATTCACTCCACCAAAAAAAACGGGTATTCCCTGGGTTTGGTCTGTTTCATCGAGGGTCAGAGGGGTGTAAAGCGGAACCATCAAGACATCGTGTCCCTGCCGCCTCATGGCGGCAACCAGGGCATTATCCTTCATGCATCCGCCGCAATACATCCCCGCGGCACCTGGCGTTATTTGCACTATTTTCATGTCACACAGGCCCGGTGGACGGCCGATTCCCGGCTGAGCCGTCTCGAAGTCAAGGAGCAAGGGAGCAGTCGACAAACGGGGATCCTCGCCAAGTAATGGTTCATGGAAAAGCCGGACCTCCAAAAAATGGACGTGAGTTGGGGCCATGAACCTGGGAGCGCTGGCGTCTCGCCGGCAAGATTGAACAGGGGGCCGGATTCGCCGGCGAGGACGCCGGCGCTCCCAGACCGGTTCATGAAAAGGAGGCGGCGGAATCGTTGCCCGACTGGGGACGTCACCAGCGTTTTGGCGCTCGCTGCGGATCCGACTTTCAAGGGTGAGTGGCGAGCCAAGTTCTGATGACCGCCGACTGGGGATGCCTGGGCTCGAGTTCCAGCACCGCTCTGTAATGTTCCCTGGCCTTTGGAAACGCACCCAGCTCGCCGGCCCACAAGCTTCCCAACAGCAGGTGAGCGCGAACTTCCTTGGGGGAGCTTAGCAAAATTTGAGCCGCCTGATCGGCTGCATCCTCGGGAAAGCCCAATTTCCGAAGGGTCAAAGCGTAGTTGTACCGCGCTGGAATAGCGTCGGGTTGAAGGCTTACGGCGGCCTCGTAGGCGCTGACCGAGCCTTCTTGATCGTTTAATTCCCCGAGCCCCAGGGCGAGGTGGTATCGAGCTTCGTAATGCCGGGGATCGGCTGCCACTGCCCGGCGATAAGCCGTCACTGCGTCTTGCAGGCGGCCCTGTTGGCGAAACTCCAGTCCGTTTGCGAGTTCGCGAGCGGATTGTTCTCGGTCTCCGGCGATCAGAGGGACGGTCAAACGAGGCGCATAACGCGGTCTTAACGGTGGCGGTGGAGTTGGCGTTGTTCCGGCGATTTCTTCCGGGGACTCGATCCTGCGCATCAATGGAGCAACGGGTGCTAGGGGGAGGGAGGCGGTTCTTTTTGATTCGGTCAACTGCCGCGCCGCTTTCTGAGTTCTGGTTCGCGAGTCGGATGGTGGTGCGCTTGACTCGCGAAGAGGTGTGGGGGGCAACGAACGTTTGTCACTTCCGCCGAACCATCTCCCGGGGTTGACCCGCCGCCAGAAGCCTGATTTAGGAGCTTCGGCCGCGGCCTCCTCGGCAGGTTCCTCGACCGTGTATGGAGTCAATAGTTTGGATGTGGCGGGTTCAGTGTCGGCATTTTCATTTTGAGGTTCGACCAACGGAGGTGAGATTTCGGGAATTGTGGGAGTTGTGGGAGTTGTTGTAGGGAGTCTCACGAGATCTTTCACGGGACTCTCTGGCGGGGCCGCCTTGGCGGAGGGAGGGGCGACCGGCGTCGTGGCGGCCTTGTTCAGGGCAATAGCAGGCGATTGAGCCGGTGGCTCGGGAGGTGGCTGTTTGGGTGGGGTTTCTGGGGGGTTAGTTGGAGGCGCTGCTTTCTCCTCCGGCGGCGCCGATGCCACGGCTTTGGAATCGACCGCTGGCGGTGGTGCTGGCGCCGAAAGGGCTTTCGCGATCTCCGGAGCCGGCGCGGCGGGTTGCGGTGGCAAGCTTGAGGTGGTTCTGTCGGAGATGGAGGCCGGCTCGCTCGCGAGAGCCTGGCGCGGCTGTCGCACTGTGTCCGCAGGGTCCGCGACGGCAGGACTCAGGCCAGGGGGCGCTTTTGGCACGCCAATGGATGTGGGCAAAGCAGGAGGCGGAAGGGGATGCGCAGTGCTCACCGCGGCTTCTGGGGGGGCGCCAATGGTTGAGTGGCTGGGTGGAGGCTTTGGCGCGGGTTGCAGTTCAGCGCTGATTGATTCGATCCAAGGCTTGATGAGTTCTGGCCCGGGCAATTCCGGCGCCTTGCGATGGCGCAGGTAATCGTTGTAGGCTTTAAGTGCCAGGGGGCGGTTGTTCATTTGCTGGGACACGATCGCCAGATTCAGAAGTGAAGGCGCGTAGGTCTGATCTATCTGGATGGCGGCCAGGAACTGGTTATAGGCCTCACGCCCGCGGCGCTTTTGCAGAAGCACCCATCCCAAATTGTTCAAAGCCTCGACGTGACGCGGATTGATCTGCAGCGCCTTCTTCAGCGTGGCTTCGGCGGCATCGAACGTTCGAACCTTGATCTGTGCGGACGCCAGCATCAGCAAGCCAGCTTCGGATTGAGGCTGCAGGAGGGTAAACGTGGTCAATTCGTTGATGGCCCCGCCGTAATCCTCGGTTTCAAGAAGGAGGCAGCCCAGGTTAAAATGGACTGCGGCCAGATTTCGATCCCGCGACAGTGCCTCGGCGTACGCTTGTCGAGCTTCGGCCAATTTTCCAGCACCGTGGTAGGCGAGGCCCAGATAATTCCAGGCATGGGCGTTGGAGGGCAGCAAAGAAGCGGCCTTGAGACAATGCTCCACGGCTTGTTCAAATTTTCCCTCGCGAACGAGGCGTTCTCCATCAAGCAGCGCTTTGGGTCCGGGTGCCGTGCAGGAGGCAAGAATCGTGAGTAAGAATAAAGGAATGGCTCGCAACCCCATGGCAGCGCGCTTCGAACCGCCCCGGTTTTTTGTAGCCAGCATCCGTCTTGGTGGTAGCATCCGCGTCGCGGCGAGTCAAGAAACGCACCTGCGAGATCACCCGTTCTTGCGCTATTGGCGGATCGGCTCGACAATTCCCCGAGGCCGGAACCAGGACTTCGCCGTGACAACGGGCTTCACCGCCGAGCTTTAGAGCCATCGCTATCGAATCCTGGTGGCGAACACGGAAAATTCACGGATTGCAGGATGAGTGAGATAGGGACACGACGATTGAGTTTATCGAGCCTTGATTTACGGCCTATCCGCCGCGTTGATTGGCGGGCCGTGGTGTTGGCTTCCGTGCTGCTGTCGACCACCGCGACACCGGAGGCCCCTGCATTATCAAGCGGGGGTCTGATGCAGGCGGAGAGGGCTCGAGTAATCCGAGTGATCGATCCCAAAGCGCTCAAAGGCTTCGAGGCGGACTCTCAAACCGTCCGCCAGATGGTTCACAAAGGGATGCTTGCTTTTACCGGCAAGAGCGATCCGGCCTCCGCCTGGCAGGAGCATTTCACTTCTCAAGATCGAATTGGCATCAAGGTGGTCTCCGGCCCGGGCAAGACGAGCGGCACTCGAGTTGCGGTTGTGGAGGCCGTCGTTCAAGAACTGCTCGCCGCCGGTTTTTCGCGGACCCAAGTCATTGTTTGGGACAAGCATATCGCAGATCTTCGGCAGGCGGGCTATTTCGCCCTCGCGGAGCGCCTAGGTGTCCGCGTCGCGGGCGCTTCCGAGGCGCGGTATGATGAGGACGCGTCCTACGAATCCAACACGATCGGAAAACTGATTTGGAACGATCATGAGTTCGGGAAGACGGGCGAGAATGTTGGAAAACGCTCGTTCGTCTCTAAGCTCGTCACCCGGGATATGACTAAGATCATCCTGATCTCCCCGCTTTTGAACCACAACGAAATCGGTGTGTCAGGACAATTTGCCAGCCTGGTTCTTGGGAGCGTGGACAACACCCTTCGATTCGAGTCGGATCCCGGGAAGATGGCAGTGGTTCTTCCGGAGATGTTCGCCATGGAGGCGCTTGGGGACAAGGTGGCGTTTTGCATTGTGGACGCGTTGATCTGCCAATATCAAGGGGAGCAGACATCCTTGCTTCATTACTCCAGCCGATTGAATCAGGTCTGGTTCAGCAAGGATCCCGTGGCGCTGGATGTGCTCTCCATTCGCGAGATTGAGAAGCAGCGCCAAACCGCGAAAGTTCCGTCGCCTCGTCTCAATTGGGATTTGTATCAAAACGCCCAACTCCTTCAACTCGGGATCAATGATCCCAGGAGCATTCAAATCCTCGACGCCGGACCCTAGCCGAGGCGGGCAGCCTAGTTTGTTCGAGACCGGGGTTTGTCCGCGCTGCCCGCCTTACCAGTCCCCGATGCTGCCGTCCTTGTGGAAGATCCGTTGAGGTGCTTCCTGCTTGAAAGGATGCTTCCGGACTTCTTTTTCGTTGATAGTAATTCCCAAGCCGGGCCGTGTGTTAGGGCGGACGAGGCGTCCCTTGGGATCGACCGAGAACCCCTCCTCCACGACGTCTTGCCGCCAGGGCACATCGTTATGCACGGTCTCGCAAATGATGTAGCCGGGCTGTGAAAATCCGAATTCGAGGGACGCCGCAGTGCTCACTGGTCCTTGCGGATTGTGGGGCGCCAGGGCGATATGGTGGGCGTCGGCCAGCGCGGCGATGCGCCGCGCCGCGGTGAAGCCGCCGCAGTGCGTGAGATCGAGCTGGCACACCTCACACGCGCGTTGGTCGAACAACGCCCTAAAAGATTCCAGGTTCGTGACTCGTTCACCGGTGGCGACAGGTGTCGTGAGCGCGGCATTGATGCTTGCCAAACCTTCGATGCTTTCAGGCCAGCACGGTTCCTCGAAGAAGTAGAGGCCATAGGGATCGAGAGCTTTGCCGAATTTCAGCCCCATGGCGGGCGAGGGGCGAGCGTGGCAATCCACCATGATGTCGACCTCATCCCCCACGGCGTCGCGCATGGCCGCCACGCAGGCCTCCGCCGCTTTGACCGGCCTTAAACCTTCAACCGGCATCGTGCTCGGAACGGCCATGCTCTTGAAGGCCGTGAATCCTTCCGCCACCGCGGCACGGGCCAGATCGGCGAACCGTTTCGCGTTGTCCACGGGCGTCTCGTAAAAATCCTCCATGCGCCCCCCTCCCAGATGGCAGTAAGTGCGGACATAATCGCGCACGGGCCCGCCAAAAACTTTCGCGAGCGGCATTCCGGCGACTTTTCCAACAATGTCCCACAGCGCGAGATCGATGCCTGAGATCGCCGTGGCGCGCACGATGCCGTGGCCGTGCCAGAAGTGTTGTCGGTACATCATCTGCCAGACGTGCTCGGGACGGGTTGGATCCGCGCCAATGAGCAATGCGGCGAGGTCGTCGATGGCTCCCACGACGCCGCGGGTGTGCCATTCGAGTGTGGCTTCGCCCCAGCCGACAAGCCCCGGCTGGTCAGTGACCACTTTCACGAACACCCAGTTCCGCATCCGCGCGTGGCAGACGAGCGTTTGGATCTTTTTGATTTTCATTTGAGTTAAATCTTAAAACTGCAGTTGCCTAAAGCGAATCTTCGCAAGATCCTGGCGATCAAATTATTCCGAATCACTCATCAGATCCATAAGGGATATGCCTCGCTCTTCGTCAAACTTTTCTCATCCAGGCTTTAGCAAATCTTCGCGAGGTTCAACTGCCGTTTTAAGGGTTAAATAAGGACCTTGGCAAGGCCCTTCGTCCTGAGGGTGGCTGCATCGAATCCACGGTTCTGCACATCGATGTTTCGGCGGCTTGGGGGGGCGCAGGCGCTCGTTGTTCAAGGTCAACTCCGATCACGCGTTTCGAGGCTGTCCCGGAGCCCGTCGCCGACAAAACTCAAGGCGAGAAGGAGAGTGGCGAGCAGAGCGCTGGGCAGAACGATCAACCACCAGTAAACACGGATGGAATTGATCTGTGAAGCTCCCTCGGCGATCAACGAGCCAAGGCTGGCTTGGGGAGGTTGGACTCCCAATCCGAGAAAACTGAGGAAAGACTCGTATAACACCACAGAGGGCACGGTCAGGGTCAGGTAGACGATCACCACTCCCCAAAGGTTGGGGAGGATGTGACGCCACAGGATGTGTGCGTGACTCGCGCCCAACGCCCGGCTCGCCGACACGAAGGCCCGGTTCTTGAGAGACAAGACCTGTCCGCGCACGATGCGGGCCATGGTGAGCCAAGACACCGAGCCCAGCCCGAACAGCAGCAGCATGAACCGGGTGGACGAAGCCAGTTCGGGGGAGAAGGACTTTGAGAACCATTGTTTGAGCAAGCTTTCCAGGGTGGTGATCAAAACAACCACGAAGATGATGGAGGGAAGAGAATACAACACATCCACCACGCGCATCATAACCGCATCCACACGCCCTCCGGCGTAGCCCGCCACGGACCCCCAGGAAACGCCGATCACAAGACTCACCAAGGCGCCGGAAGCGCCCACCATGAGGGAGAGACCTGCTCCGTGCATCATGCGGCTGAACAGATCGCGTCCATGCACGCCTGTGCCGGCCCAGTACCGGGGGCCTGGGGGCTCGAACTGCAAATCTCCCAGGACTTGAGGAGAGTGGGGTTGGATCCACGGCCACAGCCCCACCAAGACGACGAAGAACGTCATGAAGATCGCGCTGGCCAGCGGAATTCGCTGGACGGCGAACCGCCGCCAGACCCCTTGGACACCGGCCTCGTTTTCGCAAGTTGCGGACGTTTCCGTTCCGGCGTCAGTCATAACTCACTCTGGGGTCGAGCCAGCGGTAGGCCAAATCCACGAATAGATTCAACATCAGCAGCAGGACCGCGTAGACCAAGACCAGTCCCACGATCATGGTGTAGTCCCGGCTCAGTGAGCTGTTGACCATGAACACTCCGATGCCGGGAATCTGAAATAGGTTTTCCACGACGAACGAACCTGTCAACAGATCGGCGAGCATTGGTCCGGAGTAGGACACGACGGGGAGAACTCCTATTCGGAACACGTGGCGCCGCAGCACGGCGACATCTGTCATCCCCTTGGCTCTTGCCGCCACGACAAACTCCGCATCCCGCAGCCCGAGCATCCCCTCTCGAAGCAGTCGCGCCACTCGGCCGGCGAAATAGAGGCCGAGAGTCACCGTCGGAAGGATCAGATGCATGGGCGACTCCAGGAGGGCGACGGGGAACAGTTTCCTGCGAATCGCGAATTCCATGACCAGGAAAGGCCCCACCACGAAAGCGGGCACGCACACGCCGCACAAGGCGACCAAGCTGCTCGCGTAGTCGCCAAAGCCGCCCTGCCGGGCTGCCGCGTAGAATCCGGCGGGCAATCCCAGCCCTAGCGCGAACAGAAAAGCGCACGTGCCGAGCATCATCGACACGGGCAGGCCCTGGATCACAATGTCAGAGACGGAATGATTCCTGTATTTGAGGGAGGGCCCGAGATCTCCCTTCAATACCCCCCCGAGATAGCGTGCGTATTGTTTGAGCAAAGGCTCGTCGAGATGATACTTCTCCAGGATGCGCCGTTCGATTTCAGGGGAGGCAGGCCTGCGTTCCCGGTCGAAGGGTCCGCCCGGCGCCAGCCGCACCAGCATGAACGCCAGAAAGCTGATTCCCAGCAGAAGCGGGATCATGCCGATTAAGCGCCGGGCGAAATACACGTCACCCCTCCTTCTTCACTGGGGCTTCCCGGCTCCAGCGGCAGCCGACGCCCGTGCATCGCGATCATGCACCACACCGCCGTTCGTTCGCGTGGCCTCTGAATTTCGAATGGTTCGAACCGGGTTCATGCCTAGAATATTTCCATGGATTCCGCTTATTCTATTGGCATCATAGAACTGGAAACCACGATAAAAGTATAAGGGAATCACGACGGCCTCCTCCGCGACGAGGATCGATTCCGCTTGCCGCAAGAGCTCGGAGCGCCGGCGAGGGTTCTGCTCGACGTTGGCTTGGCGCATCAACCCGTCGTAACGCTCGTCTTTCCAGCCGGTGCGGTTGTTTCCGTTGTTGCTCAGGAAGAGGTCCAAAAAAGTGTTGGGATCATTGTAATCACCGACCCAGCTGCTTCTCGAGAGATCGTAGTCCAACCCAGTTTGGGCTGCGAGATAGACTTTTTTCTCCATTTGGCGCAACTCCATTCGGACTCCCAGCTCGCGGCGCCACATTTCCTGAAGCTCCACGCCGATCTTGGCGTGTACTTTGGAACCACCACCCGCCGCTGAATCAAACAGGTATTCGAACACGGGGAATCCTTCACCTTGCGGAAAGCCGGCGTCGGAAAGCAATCGCCTGGCGGCGGCCTCGTCCTGGCCCAAACTTTCCGGGGCCAGGTGATTCGCCACGCCTGTCGGCACGAGATGGCCAGCCGGCGATTCCCCTCCTTTGATGATCCGCTCCACAATCCGTCTCTTGTCCACGGCCAGCGCCAAGGCCCGCCGCACCCGCGCGTCATGGAACGGCGGACGCGTGGTGTTGAATCGCACAAAGTAGGTTCCGATATACGGAAAATCGTGGAAATCCGGGCGCTGCTTCAAATCCTTCAGAAGTTCGGCGGGGACCAAGTCCTTGTCCCATATGATATCGGCCGCGCCGCGCTCGTAAAGATTCAGAGCCGTTGCCGGGCTCCCCACCGGCAGGAATTCGACAGTGTTATTGGCGGTGTTGGCTGCGTCCCAGTACAATGGGTTCTTGCGGAATCGGATTTTATCATTGAGGCGCCAGATTTCCAGCGTATGAGATCCGCTGGATGGCAGAGGGCGGGCTTGAAGCCATTGGTCTCCAAGCGCCTCGATGGTCTTTCGAGGCACCACGGACAACGTCGGCGAGGCGCATAAGTCGAGGAAATAAGGAACCGGGTGGTTCAATTCAACCCGCAGGCGGAGATCGTCGATCGCTCGAATGCCCACACGGCTCGCGTCGGTGATGCCATTGGTCGAGTAAGCTTCTCCATTCTTCACGCAATACAATTGCGCCGCGTAATCCGCCGCGGTGCGAGGGTCGAGCAGCCGGAGCCATGAAAAAACCACATCGTGCGCGGTCAAGGGGTCTCCTGTCGACCACCGGAGGCCGGGGCGGAAATAAAACAGGTACGCTCGTCCCCCTTCATCCACGTCCCATCGCTCCGCGAGTCCCGGTATTGCTTGGGCATTCACCGGGTCGATGCGTGTCAAACCTTCGAACAACCCGGGGACAATGCGGTAATCTTCCAAGGCCGTGATGATCGCGGGATCGAGGGACTCGGGGTCGGTGCCGTTGATGATCACCACATCTGCTCGCGGCTCGCGGCGGCCACAGCCCGACAAGATGAGTATCGTCGCGAGACCAAGAGCGAGGAGCCCTTGAACCTTAAAACGGCAGTTGCCCATGGCGAATCTTCGCAAGATCCTGGCGAAAACGTTTTTCCAAATCACTCACCAGATCCACAAGGGATATGACTCCCTCTTCGTCAAGACTTTCTCATCCAGGCTTTTGCAAATCTGCACGATGGTCAACTGCCGATTTGAGACTGAAGGAGGACTTCCAGCCGCCCTGACCGGCAATGGAAAAAACAAGGAACCTTGCGAGGGGTTCGCTTGGCGCTTGAGGGCGGGATCGCGAGCAGTCTAGGAGTTTGACACTTGCCCGGTGAGGCTCGTGGGCGATCCGATGGCATCGTGACCGGGCACGCAGTGCCATGGATAGCGGCCGGAGGTTACGGCTTCGGAGCTGCTGGCGGAGCTGGGGTGGACGGCGCATCGGCCGTGGCCTTGGCAGTCGGATTGGTCCCCGCGGGCGTCGTCGCGGCGGGGTTGGTTGCCACCGACTCTGGTGTGGTCATTTTTTCCTTGGCCGGAAGCGCCGCTGGGGCTGGGGTGGCTCCACTGACTTTCTTCAAAGCCTCGCCCACGCCGGTCTTTGCGCTCTTGTTCTGATAACTCTGGATCCCTGTGAGCGTGAGACAAAGAAAAAGAAATGTCGCCGCCGCGTACTTGGTGATCTTCGTGAGCGCGTTGCCAGAGCCCGCGCCAAACAAGGCGTCCGCAGTGCCGGCGCCGAACGCCATTCCCGCTCCCGCGTCTTTTTTAGGCAATTGGATCAACACCAACAACACAAGGATCAATGCGTCCAGCAACAGGATCGCGCTCAAGATTCCAATAATAAACGTCATAAAAGACCTCGATTTATACTTTAAACACTCAGCTTAATGATATCGGAAAAACTGCGAACTTCCAGCGATGCGCCGCCCACGAGGGCGCCATCGACATCGGGCTGGCTCATCAGTTCCCTCGCATTTCCCGGTTTGACGCTGCCGCCGTATTGAATCCGAACTTTTCTGGCCACCGTCTCGTCAAACAGGGACGCCAGCAGCTTGCGAATGAACGCATGCACTTCCTGGGCTTGTTCGGTGGTCGCCGTTTTGCCGGTTCCGATCGCCCACACGGGTTCATAAGCGATGACCGTGTCGTGCATTTGGTCCGCGCTGAGACCCGCCAAACTGCCTTCGATCTGGGTTCGAACGACTTCTTCTGTTCTGCCCGACTCGCGATCAGCCAATGTTTCGCCGACACAAACAATTGGTTTCAACGAGGCCGCATGCGCCGCGCGCGCCTTCCTGGAGATGAGAGCGTCGTTCTCCCCTTGGAATTGCCGCCTCTCCGAGTGCCCCAAGATGACATAGCGGACCGAGAACTCTTTAAGCAGGCTCGCGCACACCTCGCCCGTGTGGGCTCCCGGTCCGTGTTCGCTCATGTTCTGCGCCCCCAGCCGCAGGTTGGACTCTATCATCACCTTGGAAACCTCTGAAAGCGCGGTGTAAGGCGGACAAATCACCACGTCCACTTCTTTGACTCCATGAAGTTCGCGCTTCAATCCGTTCACCAAATCCACCGATTCGGCAACTGTTTTGTTCATCTTCCAGTTGCCCGCTATGATCAGTTTCCGATCTTTTTCCATATCTGTCCACATTCCTTCCATTCAGCGGGGCTCACGGCCATCCAACCACTGAGGGCGCTGAATCCAAGAATTCTTCACGCCCGGCCACCCGCTCGTGAAGTATAAAGCGCGTTCATCGACCGAACCTGAAAGGTTCATGGCCGGTTGCCCAGAGCCTCCACTCCCGGCAGATGTTTCCCTTCCAGAAACTCCAAACTTGCGCCGCCGCCGGTGCTCATGAAAGTAACCTGATCCCCAAGGCCGGCCTGGTTCAACGCCTTCACGCTGTCGCCGCCTCCGATGATGCTTTTTGCGCCCGCCCGCGTCGCCTCCACAACCGCCTTGGCCACCGCACTCGTTCCCGCCGCAAAACGAGGATCCTCGAAGATGCCCATGGGCCCATTCCACAAAACCGTTCGCGCGTTCCTCAACTCCGCGGCGTAAGCCAGCGAGGTCGCTGGGCCGATGTCCACTCCTTCCTCCGAATCGGGGATGTCTTTCTCAGCGTTTGTTCTGGGGTTCTTGAGTTCGAACACGGGCTTGCCCTTCTTATTCAACCTTCCGGTGTCCACGGGCGTCGCGACGGTGTTGTCCAAAGGCAGCAAAAACTTCACCCCGCGCGCCGCGGCTTTTTCGAGGGCGGCTTTCGCCACGTCTATTTTATCCGCTTCGACGAGTGATTTTCCCACCTTCATTCCCGAGGCGAGTTTGAAAGTGTAGGCCATCGCGCCGCCGATCAAAAGGGCGTCGGCTTTATCCAGCAGCCTGTCGATGACTCCGATTTTATCCGACACCTTGGCACCCCCCAGCACCACTACGAAGGGTCGCGCCGGAGATTCCAGCTCGTCCCCCAGAAATTTCAATTCCCGCTCCATCAGCAGACCCGCCACGCACGGGCCTCCTCGGGCCGCCACGACGCGGGCGACTCCCTCGGTGGACGCGTGAGCCCGGTGGGCGGCGCCGAAAGCGTCGTTGACATACACATCGGCAACGCGCGCCAGTTTCTCCGCGAACCCTCGATCATTGGCTTCTTCCTCGGCGTGATATCGCACGTTCTCAAGCAGCAGTATATCGCCTTCCCGCAGAATTGAGGCCGTCTTTTCGACTTTTTCGCCGATGCAATCGTCCACGAAAGCGACGGGCCGCCCCAGCAAATCCGCCAGTTTTTCCGCCACCGGCCTCAGGGACATGGAGGGTTCCCGTTGACCCTTCGGCCGTCCCAGATGAGCCGCCACCACGAGCTTTGCCCCCTGCTCGATCAAGCACTCCAAGGTGGGCAGTGTTTCCTTGATACGAGTCTCGTCGTTGATCACCATGCGACCATCCTTCTCTTCCATGGGCACATTGTAATCGACGCGTAAAAACACGCGCTTGCCATGAGTTTTGATGTCGTGAATGGTCAGTTTGGCCATAGAAAAACCAGGCGGGAGCATACTCAAGAAGCTCCGGCAGTCAAAAGGAATTCCTGCGCTCTCCAAGCACGTCTGGTTGATCTGCTTCGCCACTGAACCATCAGGAGCCTTCCTCGAATTCTGTTGGCGCCGGGACCGGTGTTGCTTGAGAAATCGATCCGCAAATGGCTCTTCAGGTCAAGATGCTCCCATTCCTTGATTGCTTGGGCCGACTGACCGACAGCTCAGTCCAGGCAGTTTTACCGAAATCCAGTGAACAAACCCGTCTTGGCGGGCCGCGTGAGAGGCACCCCGTCGCGAGAGCCATTCGATGCCTCGGGCTTCCGGGATTCCCCGATTCCATGTGGCGCACTCACTTTGGTGCTTTCGGTTGCGACATTCCGGCCGCTCAAGGCAAGGATGATTGGGCCCAGGATGCCGTACTCGGCGAGTTTGCTGGTGCAAGGTCTCTTCGTATCTAGCTCTCCGAAACCGTTCCCAGCTTGGAGTTGTTGCAACACCAAGTCAGAGTGATCTCTGCCAACACCCGAGATGGGCAGGAAAAAGACTCGCCGCCGGCCGCCGGGCTGGCTCTTGAACAATGATTCCACCCGCTCCACCAATCTGACCCGGACGATCGACTGCAGCATGGCCCGCGTTTGCTTGCTGGCGTCTGGACCCAGCGCTGCATCAATGTTGAGAAGGGCCGATCGTGTGGCGTCACTGATGGCCTCCATCAACTTCAACTGTCGTTGGACCGGACTGTCATTGGGGCCGGCTCCAGGAATCCCCGTGGCGCCGATGCCCGCCATGGTCACGTAGTTGTTCCAGTCGCCCTCATCCCTCGCCGCGTCGTGCTCCGCGGGCACAAGAACCCCCCAGGACTCGAGCCGTTCATAGACGGGATTCAAAAAGTACGAGGGCTCCCCGCTTTTTCTGGCGTATAGATCCGCTTTGGGAATGACGACGATGAGGTTCAAGTTTTGATCCTCGAATCCACGAAACCGCCCGATATCCCAGATGATCTGATCGAGCAGCCGAAACTGGCTCACATTAGCCCTGTCGCCACGAGTTCGTTTGGTTGCCCCGAATGCCTGGCCGACAACCCCCTTCCATTGCTCTCCCAGTTGTGAGTGGATCAGTTCCTCTCGAATCGTTGGCTCGAGGGTCAGGTCGAAGTAGATGATGACCGTATTTGTGCCGCGCAAGGAACTCAAGACCCACGGCCGGGAACCCTCCACTTCGAGTGCTTTGATCCAGTCCTCGCCTGGAAAGTCGATGATCTCGATGAAAAGGCGTTCTGACGCAGTCGGGCCGGAGACTCCTTGCACAACCAATCCGATGCTGTTGCGCGTCCCCTCTCGGGTGGCTGGCTTGAGCACGCCTCGACGGTGGCTGTCGCTCATCGCGCGCATGCGGTCGCTATCCGTGCCGGAAATGGTCTCGAAGGTGCATCCAATGGCGCCCCCACACTTCTCGATGCTGGCTGCCGCAGCCACAAGGGTCATGGTTTTGCCGCATCCCGGGCTGCCTCCATTGCAGATCGAATAGGTGTGTTCGGACTTCACACTCCAACCGCATGTTTCCTGGCTGTGGCGATGTCCATCGGAGGTATCGCCAACCCTCCCGGTGCAGACAATATCGACCACCTCGGTCAAGCACGCCCTCGCCTCCGCGTCGGCCTGTATCTGCTCGAATGGGGCTTTTTCGTCGGCGCTGGCTTTGAACATCGCGGCGAGCCTTTCGGAGATGATCTCCCTTTCGCGCAGCAGCACTTCGCTCAACCAAAGCGACCGCAACCGATCCGGATTGATCGGCACGGCTTTCGGAAACGTCACCGGCACGTTGGGTCGGATTTGGAGGTCGTGCAACCCGAACTTGGCGGGATCATTGGCGTGATGACCGAGGCCGATGCAAAGCAACAGCCTGGACCTGGCGATGGCGCCCAAAGCAATTGGATCCTTGGCGCAGTGCTGCTCGAATCGATCGAGATAAGCCGAGATCTGGGGCGCCACCTCCCGCACGAACGCCTTGAGCAAGTCGGGGGACTTCTCCAACTCGCCCCGCCGTTTTCGGATGCGGGACAGATCAAGGAGGATGTCAATCCCGGGCCCGATGAGGTGTGGCGCTTCAATGTAATTGATCAACCGGCGGCAATGCTCCGCGAAGTCGTTGGGGCGCGGATTCTCGTCCAAACTAGCGATCGCGGTCGCAAAACCGATCATGTCGCTGGAATCGATTTCCTCCACGATTGTTTGCACCACCGGTTCGCCGTGGATGCCGGTGTAGGCGCCACTTAAAGCCAGCCGTCGCGCCTGCCCTTCCTGTTCCCCACCCGCATCCTGAACCGCTTCATCGACATCATCATCGGGCTCGGCTTCATCCCGCGCGTCGTTCTTGTTGAGCAGCTCGCGGATCCGCTTTGGCAGATAGCCGCCTCGGTTCCATTTCCGCGACCGCAGGTTCTTGGCTTCCAAAACCTCTTCGATCCGCAGCAAGTGCGAACACCAGACCCCCAAGGCGTTGTTGAGAACGTCCCTGGTCTTCTGGGTCAGGTGCATTTCGCAGCCTTGGGTCAGGATTCCCATTGGAGAACCGCACCTCGGACATTTGATGCAAGGCTCGCCACCCGCTTTGCCGGTGGCGAAAAACGTGGACAAGGAGTTGGATTTCATGGCGTGTTGTCTTTGCTGGCTTCAGCCGCTGGGTTGAACGCGCGGCCCTTCACAAAGACAAACATCCGAACTCCCGTCCCCGGGACACTTTTGTTTTTCTGGGACCCGCTGCGGCTGCCATTTTGAATCCCATGACCGAAGCCGAACTCGCCGAAGGGAACGAAAGAAACGAAGGCATCGACCACCTTGTCGATCAAAGACACGATCCGACTGCCTTCCCCTTGCTTGGCCAGCACGCCTCTACGCTTTGGCGAGGCAGCCCGTTCCACCGAACTCGGGAAAGAACGCCTACAACTCAATGATCTCGATGATCCTCAATTCTTTGGTTCCGTGATCGGCCCAATAGGTAAAGAGGAACCCATCGATTCGAAGGTTCTCGAGTGGACGGCCAACGCTGTCGCGGCTTTGGTAGTCGCCAACCCGAAATGGGAAATCCGCCAAGGCGTAAGCGAGGCCGGCCAGTTTCGCTTGTCGCCGCTTGGAGCAAGCGAGGAAAACCTCCCATGCCTTCAACGAAAAAACAGGCTCGTATTCATGCCACGGCATCACGAGGGCGAGGAATCCGTGTGGAGAGTGGAACTTTCTTACCCTGGTCCATCTCCCGCGAGCGCCGGGTCATCTCCTTCTTCCAGGCAGGGGATTGCTGCTTCAAGCGGTGCATGTGGGCTGCAATCTCAGTTCGTTCATTCTCCGAGAGCATCGCAATCCGTTGCTTCAGTTGCAGTAAGGACGTCGCGGTCATGACCCTAATCATGGCAGGCGCGTGTCAGACGGGCAACCGAATACGACTGGCCAAGTCGCTCAACTCCGGGAAAAGCGCCCCGGCTTTGCTTCCGAAATCAATCAACCGGCGGGCGTGCGGCACGAGCAGATGACGGTCGAGCATCGAATCGGAATGTTGAGTCTCGCGCCACACTGCCATGACCGCGTGTTCGAAGGCGCTCAAACATTCCGAACCGCATAGATTGGCCAGCACCATCCTGCCGATCACCGGGCGGACACAGTAATCCTCCGTATTGATCAACCGCTGGAGACAGGAATGCTCGAAGAGAGGATTCAGAAGTGCGAGGGCCCGCTGTTTCGAGGAACCTTGGATCCGGCGTCCTGCTTCGCGAACAGCAGGGCCGATCGCCCTCCACTGATGATTCACCAAGTTGAAGGGAACCCGTGAAGGACCGAGAAAGCCGTGAAAACAGAGCAATTCCCACGCAACTGGGTCGGAAATTCGTAAATGCTCCAGCAGCAAAGCCGCGGTGCGGGCCACGGACGAGGGAAAGCCATGCGAAGAACTCATCCTCCACCGTTACGCCGCGAACGAGAGCGCCGGGACAATCCGCCTCGTTCATGAATGACACGGATGATTTCCCCGCCAGTGTGGAATGATGATCAATCAAAAACCTGGAGGTTCACCAAAGAGGTGTCGATGAAGTTGACGTAATACCTCCAAGAGAGCTTGGGACGTCGCGTTTCCAGGGAATCGTTTGACCAGGTCGAGAACCAAATCCTTCGCCTCTTGAAAACAAGCTGTTGCCTTGTCCTTTTGCAACGGACCATACATTTCCGCCAACGAAAGCAAACCAATCACTACATCGCTCTGGCGATCTGGGTTGTCCGGATCCCTCAGCAAGATCGCACGACTCATCGCCAAGCTCTCGTCAAACAATGGCGCGGCTTGCTCGGGCTTGCCCTGGGCCAGGAACACATCGCCCATTTTAACCAATGAGACGGTCAGATCCCTCTGGCGATCTGGGTTGTCCGGATCCCTCAGCAAGATCGCACGACTCCTCTCCAAGCCCTCGTCGAACAGTGGCGCGGCTTGCTCGGGCTTGCCCTGGGCCATGAAGACACCGCAGATTCTATCCAGCGCAATGCTCAGATCCGTCGGGTAATCTGGGTCATCTGGATTGTCCAGATCCCCCTGGACATACGTACGACTCATCTCCAAGCTCTTGCTAAACAGGGT
>SYMW01000132.1 GCA_005805305.1 Verrucomicrobiales bacterium | reverse complement strand
AGTGCATCCGCAGGTTGACGGTGAATTTGGCTGGCAGCCCGGAGCGCGGTTGTGTGCGAAGCACCAGCCGCAGCAGGTTTGGCGTGATAGCGAGCCTGAGATGCTGCTGCGACTGGCTTTCAGCACAGTCGCGCTCCACCGGCAACTCGCGGATGCACCAGAAGCAAAGCAACGTCCGCGCGACATCCATAGCAAGGTTTCAGCCGCCACTCGCAACCCTTATTGCAACCCCTTTTTACGGGCTTTCCGCTGAGCTTCCAGCAGCCGGCTGGTCGTGCTTTCCTCAGTGGGCAAGTTCGCATCCCCAGCGGCCGCCCCGCCGCCGGGTTCACCAACGCCTCCCCCAGCCCTGGACTTGGCCTGGGGCATCTCGGCGACTCCGGCCCGAAGTCCTTGATCGCCCGAACCAGTGGCTCCCAAGCCGCGGTCTGAAGGCGCCTGATGATGAAAGCCCTCGATTGCATCAGGCGAGATCGCCATGGGCCGCGTCGACCTCACGGCATCCCGTCGCGCCAACAACGCCGCCAGCGACTCGTCCGCCTCGCGCCCGTCAACCAATGCTCGAAACCCCAAAAGACGCCGCATCCGATACGCCAGCCGCCTCCACTCCTCACCTTCCAATTGAACCCGCCGGACCGCGACATCAAGCGGAAAAAGAACGATCGCCAGCTTCAGAAAAAACTCCCAACGTTCGTTTGACTGGAATGTCCGCTGCCGGTCATGGGAAAACGGCCCGGCGCTCGGATTCAGAGGGGACAACTCCCTGCCCCTTCCCAAATCGGCCAACCGTTTTAAAAAACGCCAGTTGGGCTGGGTGTTCGCGAATTCGGGTGAATAATTGACGCTGGCGCCCAGAATCATCGACCCTCGAACTTTACCCTCCTGCAGTTCCATCAAGTTCACTAGATAGCCACCGATCTGCTTCGTCGGGAACCGCACCTCGTAACGGCCCGGCCCGGTCTGCGACAATCGAAACGATTGTCTCTCCCCAGAAGGACTCACCACCACCGCCTGCAAGTTCAGAAAATTCCGGTAGTCGCCGCCCGAATCCAGGGCCTCAACGGTCACAACCCCCTCCCCGCCCTCCAACGAGATCCGGGCGTCCAGATCCGTGTTGTCCACGCGACGCAAACTCCACTGAGCTATCTGAGACCAAAACTGCCGGTACTGTGGCCATCGAACCCAGTCGGAAGCCCAGCGTGGCTTGGCGTCCGATGTGAACGCCACCGTCCGACCCAAACCATGCTGCCAATGGGCCAGAAGCGGATCGCCCTTGTCCGTCACCAGGGGCACTTCCGCCCGGGCCTTCGGATTCGCCGCCACGTAACCCCGCAGAATGGGATAGTCTTGACTCGAGATGCCTCGCACGACTTCGCTCGACGCGGCCAGTTTCGGCTGGAAAGGTTCCTCGAAAATCGCGGACTTGAGCACCACCGCCGTTTCCTTGATGAACACTTGCGGCAATTGGGCGGGATTCTCCACATGATAGAATCGACCCCTGCCCTGTTGCGCCATCTCTTGCATCGTCTCGGGGCCGGAATGCCCGGCTATGAGCACCGTGCTGACGGTAATCCGGTCTTGGACGATCTCCTCCATCAATTCCGCCGGTGGCGGGCCGGGATCGCCGTCGCTGAAAACGAGAATATGCCGAAGGTTGGCCGTCGATTTCCTCAATCCTTCATGCGCCATGGACATGACATTCTTGAAGCTTGGAAGATCCCCCTGGTTCATGCTCGCTATCATCCGACCCAAACTCTTTCTGTCGCCCACCTTGGTCATCGGAAACAGCCATTTTTCGAATCCATCCCACAAAACAATCCCGAGTTCGTCTTGGGGGCCTAGAGCATCCAGCACCCCCAGGGCCGTTTGACGGGCGATCTGATTCCCATTCATGAACTCCATCCCGTGCATGATCATGGCCATGGCCCCATTTGGAAGAACCTTCTTGCTGCTCAAGTCCATATCGACGGGAAGTAAAGACTCCAACGGCGTCCCTCTGTACGCTCCCGCCGCGAAGCTTTGATCTCCTCCAACGCAGACCACCCCAATGCCGAAGTCCCGCACGGCGCTTTCCAAGAGCTTCATGAGAGTGTCGCCCAAATCGCCTCCGGAAACGTTGATCAGAAATATGGAGTCGAAACTCTGAATCTCCGCGAGCTCGGTGGGAAACTCCGGCGGCCGCACGATCCGCACGTCTAGCTTGGATTCACGCAGCGCGGCCACGAGTGCGCCATCCTCGGCTGGATTTGAGCAAACCATCAAGACTCGCGGATCCCCCCGCACGTTCGCAAATGCGGTGGCCCGGTTGTTCTGAGGGACCACATCCCCAGCAACGTCCAGTCTCGCGTCGTATCGATAAAAGGCCGCAGCCGGGAGCGTCTGCGCAAAAGTAAATAAATTCTTCCCCGCGCTCAGTTCCACTTCTTGCTCTCCAAGCAAGGCGTCGTCGCGAAACAACCTCAGCATCCCCTTCGTCGCACGGTCAGATTCGGTGAACACCTTCACTTCAAACGTCTGCCCTTTCTTCATTTGCGATGGCATCGTGAATTTCTGAATCGAGGCATCTCCGCTTCGCGAAACGCCCAACGGCAGGACGTCGATGCTCACCCCCAATGGCCGGGCCGCTTCCACGGCGGCGACGGCGTCGCCGAGATTCTCGTTCCCATCGGAAAGGATCACGAGACGGCGCTGCCCATTTTCCGGGAACGCCGCCGTCGCGAGCCGAATCGCCGACCCCAGATCCGTTCTTTGCGTGTCCACCACCGCGAATAGTTTTTGCAGGTTCAGCACCGGGCTCGCCGTGCGCTCGATGCTGGCTTGGGTCCCAAAGACGACGACTCCCGCCTTATCCGTGCTTTCCTTAGAGTCCACTGCTTTTTGGACCCACTCCCTGGAAGCCTCCTGCTGGCTCGCGGGAATGCTGTCCGAGCGGTCGAGCACGAAAAACACGTTCAACCCCTCCTGTGGTCTCAACCATTGCGCTCCCGCCAAAGCCAGGACCATGCTCGCCAAAATAATCAACCTCAGCCCCAGAACCAGGCATCGCCTCCACAAGGAAAGCTGGGCCTGGGAACGCCTCCAAAGCCAAATCACCCAGACCGCGCCCACCAGGAGCGCCCCGAGCCACCAGGGTTGCGTGAAGTGAAATGACATCAGCGGCGGCGCGTGAATTTTTGCACACGATGATTGCCGGAATCCGCCACGAGAAGATTGCCTTCGGGATCCAACGCTATGCTCCAAGGATTGTTGAATCTTCCTGGTTCATCTCCAGGTCCACCCAACACGCCCATCACACTCCCCTGTTCGTCGAACACCTGCACCCGGCTATTCCCGAACTCGCACACATAAACCTGCCCATTCCGGTCGATCTGGATGTCGTACGGATAGCTCATTTCTCCCGGGCCCGCGCCCGGCTTGCCGAACGACCGTAAAAACACCCCCTCGCGATCGAAGACTTGAACTCGATGATTGCAAGAGTCAGCGACATAGACCCGGTCTTTCGAATCCACGGCGATGCCTTCAGGACGGCTGAATTCACCAGGCCCGCTCCCCGCCCTGCCCCAACTGCCGAGCAACACGCCGCCCGCTCCCTGAAACCGTTGCACCCGCTCTCCTTCGCCAAACTCGGCGACATAAATCTCACCCAGCGAATTCACCGCCACCGCGCGAGGTTGCGTGAACTGCCCCAACCCCGAACCTTTCGCGCCCCATTGTTTCACAAGCGTCCCGTCTTCGTTATAATGATTCACTCTCGAATAATGAGGCTCGATAACCAAGATCGAACCTGAGGCATCCAGGCACATGCCCTTTGGCTTACCCAGCTCCGTTTGCGGCATCTGCCACTGAGACTCATATTCTCCCCGCTCTGAAAACCGTTGAACTCGACCAGTCATGTCCGCCACGTAGAACCGGCCGAGGGCATCCACCGCGATGGATCTGGGCTTGTTAAACTGAGCGGCTCCGGCCCCTCGGACGCCAATCACCCGAACCCCGCTAAAATAGCCGCTGTCTAAAGCGTTCCCCACGCCGGAGGGAGGTCCCCCACACCCCACGAGGAGTGCGGCCGCAAGAATCCCCAACCGCCGGACCGCCAGCAAAGCCAGCCCGGGCGCCAGAGCGACCGCCATCAAGATCAGGCAGAGCGACTTCACCTCCGCTGTGTGGCCGTAATGCAGGAGATTAAAGACCAAGAGGGACACGGTTTGGCTGCCTGGCGGGGATAAGATGCATAGCACTTCAACATCCCAGAGTGTCAAAAGGTAAATCGCATACCACGCCGCGGCGAGCGACCAACAAGCAAGCGGCGCCTGCGCTCGAACCAAGAACTCCCATCGCCTCCCCCCGGCCAGTCGAAACTCGTCGAATAAATCTCCCCCGCAGCGGCCAAAGCCAAGACGCGCCGCCGTCCAGGCCAGCCCCGAGTATCGAAGGGCAAGCCCCAGCACCACCACCATCCAACTATGATAAAACCATCCAAAAGCGGGACGATTAAATACTTCGATAAAAAGGATGCCAATGATGATGCCAGGGGTCCAAAAGGCGGCCCACAACAGCCATCCACCACGCCAGCGCGTCAGGAGGCAGCCAAGAACCAGGGCCAAACTCGCCGTCGCCGACCCGATGAACATCGTTCGGCCTATCAAGCTCTGGTTCGCCTTCACCACGGCTCCAATTCCCGTCCATGTCTCCGCCGATCCCACCACTAGAATCGTGGGCAGCAGCACGGCAAACCCCGCGGCACCAGCGAACAGTCCTCCACAACCCCACACAAAGCGGGGACCCAGCCTCTTCCAAAGCGACTCAGCCACGCCACGCGCATCCGACGCAAAGCCCACAAGCCGAGCGGTCCTGAGGCGCCACGCGACGAAGAGGAGCGCCATCCAATGGGGGAGGCATTGGAGCAACGCGGCCCCTGAATCATACGACGTGTTGAAATCAATCCAGATCGCAGCCGAAAGCGTTCTGGCCTGGAGCAGTGCCGGCACCGAGAATTGATTCATCGCCAAACCGAACACGAGCAACCCCGCTTGAATGACCGCGCCACGCGAGGCCGGCAACAAGACTCGGCGCGCCAACTCCATGCCTCGAACGCGCGGATCGCACTCGAGCACCGACCGATCCAAAAAAGACCAGGAGGATGTCAGCAACAAAGTCGCCAAGGGCCAATGAATCCACACCATGATCCAGACCAGGCTGGGCATGGAAAACAGCTCCCAACCGAACCATCGACGCCACACGCCGCCACTCCCCAGGATCTCCATCCAGGCATCCACCATCAGGAACGATGGCAAGGCAGCGCCCACCACGACCAGGCCCAGTGCCACTCGCCTCGCTTTGGGGCCGGCGCCCGCGATCCAGACCGCGCTCACCCACCCGAGCAACAAACAGCTAACGGCAGTGCATCCACCGATCCAAAGACTGGTCCAAAGCAATCGCAAAGTCATGGGACCAATGAATGTGGGAAAGCGCCTGGGAAACCAACGAGCTCGCGGACTCGCCAACCAATGCTGGAAATGTGAGCCCACCCCATTCGTGAGAGTTCGGCCAATGAACTGGGACTCTCGTCGATCTCATGAAATCGAACGTGAATCGCCCAACAATCATCGTCGGCGCCCAATTGGCCTTTCTGAGCGCTCATCGCAGGAACAGCTCCTTGAGCCGGAGGATGGCTCTCTCATGGAACTCGAGGGCTCTGTCCCATTCGCGAGCTGCTTCCCCGCTAGGGGGCGAGTCCTTCAGAATCGCTCCCGAGGCGGCCAGTTTTTCCCGTACGGACGCGCTGGCGAGATAACGAAACAAAACCTCCGCTTCCTTTGGATGAGGTGCTCCGCGCAACACAGACACGGTGTTTGGGATCAGGAGACCGTCCTCTTGAAGATTGATAGCCGCAACCGGCGCCCCTTCGCGGCGGATCATCTCAAAATCATCGGAATCCGTCAGCGCCACATCGGCCTCTCCTCGCGCCACCAAACGCGCCGCGACCGAATTGCCGTCAACAATCTTCGGACCGTTGCTCGCGAAGGCCCGGCACCATGAATCCCACGCCGATTCGCCCCAGCGCTCGTGAAGTATCAGGAAGTGGGACGCGGTGGTCCCAAAAACAGGGTAGGCAAGAACAACTTTGGATCGCCAGGCAACATTGGTGAGCTCCACCAATCCGCGAGGCCATCGATCTAGTGTTACCCGATTCGTATTGACGACAAGAACCCTGCGACGGGCTCCAAACGCGGTCCATGGAAGGTCCGCCCTCAATAACCCGCGCCGCTCCAACAATCGAGTCCTAAGCTCCTCGTTGTTCCAAAAAACATCGCACCTCGGGTTCGAGGCTTCGGCGATGAGCCGATTCGCCAACCCCACCGTTTTGACGGCTTCGCTGTCGAACACGGCTTTCACGAGAATCCCCGTTTCCCGAGTAAACGATTCAAACACTGGTTCGGCAAAAACTTGGTCCTGCGATGCGTAGACAACGACTTCTCTCCGAGCATTCGTCCCACAACCAATGGATACGCAGATGCCGAGCAGTGAAGTCAGCCCGATAAGAATCCTTCCGGGCGATCCTAACATCGCATCGACGAACCTTCTGAGGAGCGTTCTCACACGGTTCTACGGTTGTAAAACCACCATTCCCAAAGCAACACAGCAAGCCCCAGCGCCGCGATCCAACGCCAAGCCTCCAGGTCTGCCCTCTTCATCGTCGTGGCGCCGACGCCCCCGTGCTTTCCCATCCGAAGCTCCTCACGAGGCCAAAGATCACTCTCCGCCGGATCCGCCAAATTCACCGCAAATCGCGCCGTCTGAGTTCCCTTGCGCACGCTGTAGACCCCCGCCCGCGCCGTGTCCCCAAACAAAAAATCACGCGTTCCCGCCTCCAACTGAATGGTTCGTGCCGATTGGTCAGGAAGTGTGATATCAATTGTGGAAAGTCCTTCCGGAAGCATCATCCTCAATGGATCTCCCGTTCGACTCGACGCGGGGGCGCCGCCCCCCGCGCCAGGGCTGAGCCACTCGATCGCATTGGATATGAAAATCGGGAATGAAACCCGCAACGGCCATGTGCTCTGATACAGATCAAATCCAATCCAGATCACCCGGTTCCGCTGAAAATCGCCCGCGAGGACGAGCGGGGTTTGTGCCGCCTCCACGATGCTCACAGCCCAAGAAGGCGGGTTGACCGCCAACGACTTGGCAATCTGCACATTTTCCAGGTCCACCGCTTGCAGAAGCGGGTGCGAGGGTTTCCAGTCAACGATCCCTCCAACTTCCAACTCCGTCGAGTTCGTGAACCAACCAGCCGGGGCCGATCTAAACGCCAACACATTCACGGCGGGCCAGGGATCCGGTGAAACGCCATCCAAAATGACGACATCGGCCTCCGGCGACTGCCCGCCCAGACTGCTCGCGACCTCTAGATGCGCGGACGCATGCGACCTCAGGGCCTTCTCCAAAAACTTGTTGCCAGCCGTCACCAGAATCACCCGGATTGGCCGTGGCAACTGGCTTACTGCGGCGGCTTCGTTGTCCATCGGCAGGTCGTCGGAGAAATCGAGCTTGGCCGAATAAACAACTTCAGGCGAGCGCTGTTCCGTCGTGAAAACTTGCGACGATGTCGCACGCGGCTCCAGCGTCAAGTTTCGAACCTCCAACACCCGCCCCTCCATTCGCAGCTCGAGGTTGGCCTGAATGGCGTTGGAGCTGAGATTGGCGACCGTGGCAAGAACCCTGCGTTGTGTCGGATCTTCGGGATGCCCCCGGACGTCCAAGCCGGTGATCGCCGCATTCCGGCCTCCGACTCCCATGCGATGGTAATTGATGCGGAGTCCCTGGCTTTCGAACTCGTCCAAATCCTTCGCCGCCCCGTCGCTCATCAAATGAATCTCGGAGTTTGGCGCGTCCTTGGTCAGTGTTTCCGCCAGCTTCAACGCGTCCGCAAGTCGGGTCGGCGCATCGGAGGGAGCGCACTGCTCAATCGCCCGACGCAGCACCGATTTTACCGAAGTAGGCGACTGGCGCACTTCGGTAGAAACTCCTGCGTGAACCAGCACCATTTGGTCGCGATCACGCAATCCATCCACAAGCTTCAAGGCCTCCAGCTTCGCCGAATCAAAACGGGTGGGCTTCCCGTCTGTAGCCCGCATCGAGGCGGAGGCGTCTAGAATCACCACTTGCAACCGGCCGGATGAGAGTTCGCCTCCAAAATAGGGCCGAGCCAGGGCGGTCACGGCCAGCAAGAGCAGCAGGGTCTGCAACACCAGCAGCCAATTGTGGCGCAACCTTTGGAACGGAGTGCTGGCCTGGCTCTCGGCCAAGTAGCGCTGCCACAGCAACGTGCTCGGCACGACCCGCGTGGCTCGGCGCCTCTTCAATAGATAAAAAACGACCACGACAGGGATCGTCGCGGCAAATACAAAAGCCAGCGGGGATAAGAAGTTCACCCCCACACCTCCGATTCACGCAATCGTTTCAACAACAAATCCTCAAGCCGGCCATTGGACGAACACTGGAAGAACTGGATGCCCCGGGCTCTGCAATGCTGCCTCAAACGCTCGACATGCTCCCGGACCACCCGAGTATAAACCTCCAGCCGATGCCGGCCGAAGGTCACCTCCTCCGAATGCCCGGTTTCGGAGTCGACCAGGCGGAGATCGCCGTAAGAAGTGGGGCTGAGCTCCTCCGGGGAAAGGATCTGAACGGCGCTCACTTGGAAACCACGCGAGACAAGCGACTTCAAGCCCTCTTCGTAGCCGCCCTCATCCAAAAAATCGCTCAGCACCACGGCCACCCCACCGTGACTGGCCTCCATCGCCCCTCGCTTCAAAGACTCGTTGAAGTCCGCCCGCCCGCCAGGGACAAGCATCGCCAGATTCGTCAAAAACATCATCGACGACTTCCGACCACGAACCGATTTCAAGGCACCGAGCGCTTTCATGGCGTCTACGCTCGATTGCCGGTTCGACGACTCGCCAGCCTGCGGCGGGGCATCCCGCCCCCGGTGGTTTGGAAAGACGCGCACCGAAACCCGGTCGAACCCGCAAAGCGCCACGTAACCAATGGCGGCAGCCACTTGACGCGCGAAATCAAACTTGGAAGGCTCGCCAAACCCCATCGACTCGCTTCCGTCCAGAAACAATGTGACCGGCAACTCCCGCTCCTCCTCGTACAACTTCAAGAATAGGCGGTCCAGCCGGCCATAGAGATTCCAGTCGAGGTACCGCAAATCATCACCGACGACATAATTGCGATAGTCGGCAAATTCGACCGATTGCCCGCGCGCCTTGCTGCGGCGCTCGCCACGGATTGAGCTCTTCGCATGACGTTTCGCCAGCAGCTGAAACTGCTCCAGGCGCCTCAGTAATTCGGGAGTCAGAAGGGCTTTCACACCCGCCCCACCTCCGCGTCCCGAGGCACCGCCTTTCGGATCTCACTCAAAACGTGATCAGTGGTGATTCCCTCGGCCTCGGCCTCGAAGTTCAAAATCAGCCGATGGCGAAACGCCGGGAGCAGGACGTGCTCAATATCCTCAAAACTCACGTTGAACCGCCCTTTCGTCAGCGCGAGTACTTTGGCGGCCAAGATCAACGTCTGCCCTCCTCTCGGGCTGCAGCCAAATCGCAGATACTGGCTGGCGACAGCCGCCGCCGTTTCTGTTTTTGGATGAGTGGCCATCACAAGCCGGACCGCATAGTTCCTGACGTGGCTGGCCACCGGCACTTGCCGGGAAAGCTGCTGACATGACACCAACGCCTCGTGGTCCATGACACGCTCCACACTGGCGGTCGTCCCCTCGGTCGTTCTCAACAGCACTTCCGTCAACTCAGCCGCGGACGGATAATCCACGATCAATTTGAAGAAAAAGCGATCCAGCTGCGCCTCGGGCAAAGGATAGGTTCCTTCCTGATCAATGGGGTTCTGAGTCGCCAGAACAAAAAAAGGCTCGGACAGCTTGCGACTCTGGCCTCCGGCCGTGACGCTCTTTTCCTGCATGGCTTCCAACATTGCCGATTGCGTCTTGGGCGTGGCGCGGTTGATTTCGTCGGCCAGAACCAAGTTCGAGAATATTGGCCCCGGCTGGAATTGGAATTCACGCCTCCCGCTCACATCCTCCACCACCAGATTCGTTCCCAAAATATCGGCTGGCATCAAATCCGGCGTGAACTGAATCCGGTTGAACGACAGCGCCAGCGCTTGACTCAGCGTCCGCACCAAAAGGGTTTTGCCCAAGCCTGGAACCCCTTCCAGCAACACATGACCACCCGACAACAATGAAATCAACGTGCCTTCCACAATGCTCTCGTGGCCCACGATCACTTTCCCAAGTTCCGCGCGCAAAGCCTCGTAGGCTTGGCGGAATGATTCAATCTGTTTCTCCAAACTCATGCTCTATTCCTTCAAATCGCTGAAATATTCCCGAACCGCCCCCCGGTACGCCCTCGGCACTTGATCCTGACTCAGCGCGCTCTGAGCCTGGCTCTGCGCCGTGGGAATAACCTCCGAGAACGAAACCCGGCTCTGACCTTTGACGCTGAGGCCTTTGATCGTAATGCTTGGCATCGGAGCGCCCGGATTCATTTGCCCTTTCACTTTCGTGGGCACAAGCCCGTCGGGCCTCTCTTCTGGACGGTCGCTAAAGCCCTTGGAGTCCCTGTCCGGCCGCTCCACCCCGGAGTTATCCAAACGCTCCGTCACTTCGGGAAGCGCCGCGAATTGTGCCTCATCATCCGCCCAGGTGCCGACCCCCGCGCCGGGCGCGCCCTTCTGACCCGCCCGTGGAGGCCCGCTGGTCTTTCCCCACTGCATTCCATTGCCGATGCTCATTTGCGCCTTCTGCAGCGCATCGAGGCTCGCCATCAACCCCTCCCCTTCGGCCATCTCCCGGAGCAACTTCTGAAGTTCCTTGGCCGCAGCCGCTAAAGATTCTCCAGCCTGGGACTTCTCCACCGCCCTCAAATGACTCGCAGCCTTTTTCAAATGCTCGGCCGTTGCTCCGTACGGTTGGGCGGGCTGGATGGCCTCGCCCACCTCATCCAGAATCCTTCGCAATGAGTCGGCACTCAGATGCTCACTGGCCAGTTCTTTGACCAGGCCTCCGATCGTCGCGATAGCCGCTTCGGCCTCCCCGTTCCGAAGCTGTTCTGCCAGTGTTTTTCCCATGGCATGCATTTCGTCCCGCATCGACTCGATCGCGCGAGCCATCTGCTCCATCTTTTCGAGGTCTTTCTCGGCAAGCTCCAGAGCTTGCATCACTTGTTCAATCTCCGCGTTCCTGAATGCTTCCAGCGCTTTCTCAAGATTCGGAAGCGGCGCCCCAAGGGAAGCCGCCTGGCTCGCGAGATCGGACAGCATCTTCGACATCGCCTCTCGAGAGGCCGCGCTCGAGTCCTCGCCTGGTCCGGCCAACCCCTTAGCCGTCTCACGTGCTTTTTCGAGGTCCTGCCTGAATTTCTCAAGTGCCTGGGGATTCCCCGCGTGGTTCCCCAATTGCTGATTCATTTCGTCGATCTTCCTCTGCAGCGATTCCGCATTCACCCCGCCTTGACCGCTATTCTTGGAGGCTTCATTCATTCTCTGAAACGCTGGGTTCTTCCCAAGCT
>SYMW01000131.1 GCA_005805305.1 Verrucomicrobiales bacterium | reverse complement strand
GTGCCCGGGAACGGATAACCCTGGTCGAAGGCGTTCGAGTCGTAATACACGTTCGCGGAGACTTCCACGACTTCAGGGAACTGATGGTCGAATGCCAGGCTGACATAGTCTCTTTGGTCTTCGGAAATCGTTCGGGGGTCGTTAAAAAGCGTGGAAAAAGGCGCGGTCGGGTTCACTTTCTCGCGAAGCAGATAGGCGCCCTGCAACGTGAAATCCTTGTATGAAAGAGAGCCGAAAAAACTTTTTGACTCATCGGCGTCCATGTCCCGGGCAATCCCGGGATGGTTGGGTTGGGAGGCAAAAAAATTCTGATAATAACGCTCGTCCCCCGCGCTTGTGTAATACGATCCGGACAACAGCAGTTCCACCCCGTTCTTGAACGCGTTTCCAATGGTAACGCGTCCCTTGTAGGAGTCGAACGCACCGGCCTCCGTCGAAACTTCGACGCTTTGCAGTTCCTTGGCGCGCCGCGTGTGGATGTTGATGACGCCGAAAAAGGCGTTGTTGCCGTAAAGGATCGATCCGGGGCCCCGAATCACTTCCACCGTGTCAATCAAGTCCACGTCCAAAAGCGCGTCCGACCCAAGGTAGCCTTCGTCGCGAAGGTTGTGGTTCACGCGATGTCCATCCACCAAGATCAAGACGCGATTGTTGGCGTCGCCGCGGCTCACTCCCCGGCTCGTGAGCAAGGCACGATGCCGATCATAGCTGACACCCATACCAGGAACAGTCTCCAGCATGTCTCCGAGCGTGCGATACCCAAAGCGCTTCACATCCTCGGAGGTCAAGACCACTACGGCCGCGGGCGCTTCGCTCACATTGTGCCCGCGCTTGGACGCTCCAGTGACGCTTAACCGTTTCAATTCGTCCAGGCTCAGATCGAAGATATCGCCGGACGCGCCGGCCTCGGGCTTCGCCTCCGCATCCGCCGCCACCCCGACCCAATGGAGCAGGATGGCCAGGCAGATCGAGGAAAGGGGAAGGATGGAGCGAGGCAGAGTTTTGGGGATTCGTCCCCGAAAAAGTTCTGATCTCATTCGTGCTAGTTCTCCATGGGGTTAGCCAGGGGATCATTGTGTCGCCGAAGCCCCGGCTTCGCAACAGCAATTATCCCTCTCGGCGAGGATGCGCGGGCGGCTCGGGCGATGTGATCAGGCCTCAGAAAAGAAGGGGGAATTCTTCGCCAACAAATCGCTTTCCATTTCCTTGAAATCCTCACTGCAACCAGCTCCCTCGCCCCATCCGATGGGAGAGGGGTTGTTTCTCGGGAAACCAACACTCACTTCTTTTTCACAAATGGCCTCAGAAATTCTTAGGTCTGGTGATAAGCGGCCCGCTGATCCGTGACAATTCAGCTAAATGTAGGGCGGCGCTGCCGCGCAGCCTGGATAGCACAGCGCGGCCGGTCATTTTGCGGCCTCCCGTTTTTCTCACGATCCAGAAGCGATTCAAAACTGGGCAAATCTTCCCTTTGACTCGGCACAGTCAGGGCTCCGCGGCAGCGGAGCCCCACCGAGTATTGAAAAGTCACGGCTAAAACATCAGCCCATCTCACACGCTTTCAGCAGCCATTTCTGCACCCGCAACTCTTCCTCCAAAGTCACCGGGAGAACTCGTTCTCCACGAATGCAGGCGGCGAGATCCGCGACGTCCGCGACGTACCGGGTGTAGGGCCGCAACGGCACGACCTGGAGACCGGCTTTAAAGGGGCCAGCCGCTTTGGCAAGCTCTATCTCGAGGGTGGCTGGCTCGATGGGCCGAAGGGTCGCGGATCCATTCGTGCCGAACACTTCAAACACCCGATGGCGCCCCGAGTTGGGTTGGAGATTCGAGTTCAGCACAAATCCCATGGCCTTGTGAAACTGGAACACCGCGAGGTTGTTGTCTTTGAGTGTATCCGGGAAAGAGCCGTCCTTCCTGAGAAAAGGTGTCACTGAGAGAGGTTCCCCCATCAGCCGTATCATGGAGTCGATCAAATGCGCTCCCAGCTCGAACAAGCCACCTCCATGAAACTGAGCCCAATCCGGCCGGCCGGCCGCTCCGAGCTGATTTCCGATCATCCCGCGCAGCAAGTACACCTCTCCAAGCCACCCCTGCTTAACCGCGTCAAAAATAACGCCAAATCCTGGATGATACCGCCACATGTAGCCGCCCTGCATCACGAGCTTGTGCCGGCGCGCCAAAGCAACCATTTCCTCAAGATCCGCCAGGTTCGTTGCTGGAGGCTTTTCGACATGAGCGTGTTTTCCGGCCGACAGAACTTTCTTGGCATGGACCGCGTGGTCCGCCACAGCAGACTCCACGAAGACCACTTCGCATGCGTCGATCAGAGCTTCTGGAGACCAGAACGTCGCGCCCTCGCCTTCGTAGGAGGCGCGCACGGACGGCGATGCCTCGGACATTCCAACGAGCTCGTAACTCGCGGATTCTCGAACGAGCCTCCACTTGGCGCTCGCATGGGAGTGGGCCCCGCCTAAAAACCCGGCCTTGAGGCGGCGAACAGGAGCCGCGGCGCGCAGGGGGGGTGTGCTGACCAGGCAGGAGGCCGCTCCAGCCGAGAGGGCGAGGAAGTGTCTTCGGTTCATCCCTCAATCATCGGCCCGAAACACGGATCTCGTCCAGCGTGAAACGATCTCGAAAGGCCCTCCGTGGAAGCTTTCGAGGGAGAGGGCGTTGGGAGTCATCGGCCAAGGTCCCATCTCCGCGGCCATCGCCTGGGCGCGGGGCCTCTTTCGATTCGGTTGGCGCCCGGCCGGGACCCTGCGTGGCATCCTGGCATGATCGGAACTCTTGCGGTGCATCCACGCTTTGTCGGTGGAGCGCGACTGTGCTGAAAGCCAGTCGCAGCAGCAGCTCAGGCTCGCAGCCACGCCAAACCTGCTGCGGCTGGTGCTCCGCACACAACCGCGCTCCGGGCTGCCAGCCACGTTCACCGACAACTTGTGGATGCACTGGAACTCTTGGATCCTGGAATTTCGCGCTCGCCTCGGCTTCAACGGGGGGTATAGGATGCTTGCCATGAAAGAGTTCGCTTACGTCCATCAGTCTGGAGAGCTGCCCGAACTTCTCCGCGACATTCCGTTCCTGAAGTCGTTTAGCAAGCATTACCAGGACGATATCCTGTTCTCGAGCTGCCTGGTGGAGTGCGAGCCGGGGGAGACGATCATCACCGAGGGCCAGGACGACGCTCGGATCTACATCTTGCTCAAAGGAGAGATTGACGTGATCAAAGGCGGCGAAGTGGTCGCCAAGATCAGCAAGAGCGGGGAGGTGTTCGGTGAGATGGCGCTGTTGGGCTCGGAAAAGAGGTCGGCGTCCGTCGTCGCCAAAACCAGACTCATTTGCTTGGCGATTGACCAGCGCTTTCTTAATGAAATCGAGTCGGTCACTGAAGATGCTCCTTACTACGCGGCGTTTTACGGGTTTCTCTGCCGAGTCCTCGCCCAAAGGCTTAGCGTCGCCACGAGTGAATTGGCGCATGCGGAGAAAAAGTTGGAGCATTTGAAAGCCAAAGGGTAGTCGCTGGACCACCCGTGTTTCCCATTTCCGATATGGGACGAAACCCCAAAGCAACAGCACGGACAGCCCAGCGCGGCAGTGCCGCCACCACTCCCTCTACGCCATCCGAAGGAGGAGAGGGCTGGGGAGAGGAACAAGACGCCCGCTGGAAAATCTTTTCGAAAATCCCCGAAGTTGCAGAATTGTAGTACGAGTGGTCTCCACCGAGCTTCATGTTTGCTTTCGTCCCCACCCGATCAACCATCGCGCACCATGATCACCCCCGGCCAAGCTAGGCGAGACTACACTTCGGCGATCGCTCTTTTGAGAGAGGCGGAACGGACGCCCGGGTTAACCGCTGTGGATCGGGTTTTGATTGGCAACACGATCCGGGAAGTCTCACTGAGTTGCTCTGGTCCCCCGCAGACCGAGATTTCCCCGCTTCAGGAGCAGTATGATAATTTTCTGGTTTCCATGAGCGCCGTCCTCGGAAACCTCCACGGCGGCGCCGTTTCCACGAAACTCCTGGACGCGT
>SYMW01000130.1 GCA_005805305.1 Verrucomicrobiales bacterium | reverse complement strand
TGGAGCGCGACTGTGCTGAAAGCCAGTCGCAGCAGCATCTCAGGCTCGCTATCACGCCAAACCTGCTGCGGCTGGTGCTTCGCACACAACCGCGCTCCGGGCTGCCAGCCAAATTCACCGTCAACCTGCGGATGCACTGGCGTCTTTGCCATTGACCCTGGCTTGTTGCGTCTTTAAGGGTTGCGAGCTTCCATGAGACATTCTTTGTTATCGAAAGCAACCGGGCCCGTGGCGGCCGTCATCCACGGATTGTGGGTTCTGGCTCATCTCGGATTTGCTGGCATCAGAGCGGAACCTCCGCCGCTGATTCCACGCGAGGTCATCTTTGCAGGGATTGAGAGATTTTCGCCCAAGATATCGCCCGATGGCACGAAGTTGGGCTACTTGGGGTTGCACGAGGGTGTGATGACCGTCTGGATCAAAGCGCTCGGCAAGCAGGAGGCGGATCAAGTGGCGGTTCGAGACCCTCGAACGGCCGTCGTGGATTTCGCATGGCAAGCCGATGGCGAGCATCTGCTTTACGTGAAGGACCACGATGGCAGGCAGAACTGGCACATTTACCAAACCCACATGCAGTCGCAGAACACTCGAGATCTGACACCATTCATGGGAGTCCGAGCTCGATTGGTGGCATCCGAACACGCTTTCCCCAACCAGATTCTGGTGGCGATGAATCTGAGAGACAGGACAGTTTCGGATGTTTATCGGATTAATCTTCAACATGGAGGGGTCTTGTTGGACACGGAAAACGTGGGGGATGTCACCCAGTGGGCGGTCGACGCGAACTTCCAAGTGAGGGGGGCGATGGCCACATTGGAGGATGGTTCAACGGAGGTGCGGGTCCGGGACGATGCCAGGTCGTTGTGGCGGCGCGTGTTGCGATGGGGGGCTGCGGAGGGGCCTGGGGCACTGCACGGGTTCTCGGCGGATTCCAAGAGCCTCATGATATCGACCAGTTTGGAGGCTAATGCCACGAGATTAATTCGAGTCGACCTCGGGACCGGCAAACGCGAGGTGCTGGCCGAAGATCCCACTCAAGACGTGACGGGCCTGATGATAAACCCGTCCACGCGCGTCTTGGAGGCGGTGCAGATCTCCAGATTGCGAGAAGAGTGGCTCGTGCTTGATCCGATGCTGAAGCCGCATTTCGAGGCGCTCAAAGCGGTCCGAGATGCCGATTTTTTGGTCTTGAGCCGCGACCGATCCGACCGCCGCTGGATCGTGAGCTATCAAGGGGGGGATACGGGCGTCACTCACTATTTATATGAAAAAGACTCGAAGAGTCCGTCCATGGTGTTGTCTGGGAGACCCCTTATCGAGAAACTGAAACTGTCGAGCGTCAAAACGATTTCCTTTGCCGCGCGCGACGGTCTTTTGCTGCAAGGGTATCTGACCCTCCCATCAGGCCTCGAGCCGAGGAATCTTCCGATGATTGTCGCGGTGCATGCGGGGCCATGGGCCAGGGACGGATTCCTGCTGAACAACGAAGCGCAATGGCTGGCGAATCGGGGTTATGCGGTGATGCAGGTCAATTATCGGGGATCCGCCGGATTTGGCAAACGGCACCTGCAAGCGGGTGAAAAAGAATGGGGCGGCAAAATGTTGGAAGATCTGTTGGATGCGAAGAATTGGGCGGTGAAGGAGGGGTATGCGGACTCGAGACGGGTGGGGATTTATGGGGCGAGTTATGGGGGCTACGCGGTGCTGGCGGCTCTCGCTTTTGCGCCTCGTGAATTTGCTTGCGGAGTGGATTTGTTTGGGCCGAGCAATCTGACCACTCTGGTGGAATCGGTTCCAGAAAAACTGCGCTTCGCCCGCGGATTGTTCGAACGGCGCGTCGGAAACCCCCGGCTCGAGCCCGAGTTTTTTCAGAATCGCTCGCCCTTGTTCAAGGCTGATCGCATCATAAAGCCGTTGCTGATCGCCCAGGGATCATTGGATACGCAAGCGCGCCTGGAGGAAACAAACGCTTTGGTGGCGGCGGCCAGAAAGAGCGGGGCATCCATCGAATATTTGGTTTTTGAGGATGAAGGCAACGGGTTTTCGAACATGGCCAATGCCCTGAAGTTCTATAGTGCTTGCGAGCAGTTTTTGTCCAAGCACCTCGGGGGGCGTTATGAAGCTTCCCAATGAGCCTGCGCTTTTTAGCCTTTGAAATTGAAACTTAAACCCCGTTAAGCCGTCTTATCCTAGGATGCTCACGGTCCGCTCGGCGGAAACATTCGAGGGCCGAGTGTCCTAACGAATTGACGAAGCTTCATAATTCAACCAACGTTGCCAACTCATGCGATTGACTCGAATCATTTCAGTTTGTTGTTTGGCTGGATTAGCAGCGAATGGGGCCGCCCAAAACCCTGGCACGACCAACGGACCTTCCCGCTCGCTCACTCTTCAGGAGTGCATTCAGACCGCCCTTGAACACAACCTGGACATCAAGATCGAGCGTTATCGTCCCCAGTTGGCGAAGCTGGCCCTGGATGGCTCCTACGGGGTTTTCGATCCCTCCTTTCAAACGGACGTTCG